>NZ_JACJOK010000053.1:0-99291 GCF_014695505.1 Trichocoleus sp. FACHB-90 | reverse complement strand
ACCCAGTCTGGGGCTGCTTTTTTACTGCATCTACTTAATCACAATCAATCCCAGAATTCAAGCCCCGCAACAAATGTCACTTCTTATACCTATTCTGTTTCTGCTATTTTGATTAGCTATTTTTAACATTTTTACATAACAAGTTCGGTAGAGCCAAATTTACCCTTGGTAATTGGTAGATTTTTTCCCAATTGTAGAGACGTTGTACACGTCTCTACAATATCCCCTTATCAATTATCTAATGGGCTAAATCTGGGAAAACCTCCTGCACAGCAGGATGCACCAACCGATGATTCTGTACATTCACACCCCTCGCCAAAGCAGGGTCTAATTCTAATGCTTTCATGCCTTGATTCGCCAATTTCAAGACATAGGGTAAGGTACTATTATTAAGTGCCTGAGTTGCAGTCCAGGGAACTGCTCCCGGCATATTAGGAACGCCGTAATGAACAACACCTTCCTCTATATATGTAGGATTAGTGTGAGAAGTAGGGCGCAGCGTCTCCACACATCCACCTTGGTCTACAGCCACATCTACAATTACCGAACCAGGAAGCATCTGTTTTACTAAACTTCTCGGTACGAGGATGGGGGCGCGACGGCCTAAGACTAACACTGCACCAATAAGTAAGTCGGCTTCTCTGACAACCGCTTCAATTTGCAGAGAGTTACTATAAAGCAGTTCAACTCTGGAACCAAAGAGGGTTTCCAAATAAGCTAAACGCTCGACATTGACATCCAAAATCTGCACATGAGCGCCTACGCCTACCGCCATTCTTGCGGCTTCTGTACCAACGACGCCGCCTCCTAAAATTACGACTTTACCAGGACGAACGCCAGGAACGCCGCCTAAGAGAACTCCGCGACCTCCTTGCTGGCGTTCGAGAAATCTTGCCCCAAATTGGACGGCGAGGCGACCAGCAATGATACTCATGGGGGTGAGGAGGGGCAGAGTTTTTTTGTCTGGTATTTCTACGGTTTCGTAAGCGATCGCGCAAACTCCACTATCAATCAAATTCTCAGTTAAAGTCCGATCTGCTGCTAAGTGTAAATAAGTAAACAGTAGCTGCTCTTTGTGGATAAACTCGTACTCGTGCTTGAGTGGTTCTTTCACCTTAACCACGAGTTCTCGACTCCAAGCATCCTTAGCTTGGGAGACAATTTTCGCCCCAGCAAGAATAAAATCTTCATCGGTGAAGCCAGCACCAACACCAGCGCCGCTTTCCACAAATACTGCATGACCATTTTCATACAACACCCGGACGCTGCTAGGACTTAACCCGACTCGAAATTCTTGATCTTTGGTTTCCTTGGGAACGCCAATTTCCATTTCTTACCTCGATGATTAGCTTCGTTATTATTGACTGTATTTACAACTAATATTTATTAGTTGCACATTGGAAAAGTTACTCTATAAAGGTATAGAGAGTTGAAGTTTTACTTTTCTTCAACTGAATTTTTGTGTATTTGTCTCTATGCAAAGAGTGAAGTTTTTCTCTCCTATTCGGGAGAAGCCTTTTAAGAAGGCTGCTATAACAATTATAATTGAGTTATGAAAGTTACAATTTCCACCAAACTCGGTAACTTTATCAAAACCAGGTTTCTTTGGCTTCACAAAGCATAAAAGAATTGCTATCTCCTATGGAAAGCATTTAAAAGCCAAAACAGAAAATCTCAAAATTCCGTTGCAGATGAAGTAACTGCCCCACCCAAAGCAAGCTAAGGCATGGTCATCACAGAAGTTTATGAGATTTTCTGCTTTCCCATTGACTCAAGGACTAGCACCTTTAAAATATATTAAGGATTGTAAAATACTCTAGAAGCATCAAGAAGTAAGGATTGCCAAACTATGACCCAACTTCAACCGACCGTCACTCCCAAGCTGGAGCAGCCAAAGTTTGGCTTTAATGATTACGCAGAGCGCTTGAATGGTCGAGCAGCAATGATTGGCTTTCTGCTGATGGTGATTATCGAATACGTGACCGGGAAAGGTGTACTATCCTGGCTGGGCTTGCAATAATCAGGAATCTTGACGTTAGGACTGAGGAATGAGGGAGAAGATAAGCGATAGGATATGTCTTATTCACTCAGCACTCAGTCCGCGATAGAAGCGCCGCGAGAGCTAATATGGCTCAGTCTGGGAGCAGCCGATGTGTGATGCTTGTTTTCTTTCAGGCTCCTGGCTGCTAGATGAGATAACCTGAAATTAGAATAAATACTATAGGGAATAGAGTAAGTCGTGATGAATGCTTTGATGCCTAGATTTTTGAAGTCAGCTTACCGTAAAGAACCAATTACCAGTTTTATTGTCATTGTTGGTGCCGTAGATGCAGTGATTGGTGGAGTGGATCAAAGCTGGTCATTGCTGACCTTTGGAGTGGCGATGGTGGGGATAGCGATCGCTCTGCGGTGGTGGCAGCAGCAGCAGCATGAAGTTGAACCCCAACCCCAAAAAGCACAACGCTATCTCCCCGCTTCTTCCCCCCGGACTGCTTTACCTACACTGAGTGCATCTAAGCACAATCCACGCCAGTAAAGACTTTGTAAGCATACAAGAATGATAGCCACTTCTACTTCAGGTAAATGGCTGAAAATTGGTGAAGTTGCAGATCGTAGTGGTCTTTCGGTGAAAACTATTCGCTACTACGAAGATATTGGGCTATTGTCGCCAGTGGTGAAACGAACAGAATCCGGCTATCGACTGTTTAGTAGCGAGATAATTAATCGGCTGGCGTTCATCAAGCGATCGCAATCTCTCGGACTCAGTTTGGGCGAGATACAAGAAATTTTAGCTGTCCACGATGGGGGTGAGTTGCCTTGTGGTGCATTAAAACAGCATCTGCTTTCCAAAGTAGACGCGATCGCTTCTCAAATTGAATCCCTCGAAATCCTCAAAGCTGAACTACAAGGGTTACTCTCTGGTTGGCAAGACCGTCCACCCGCTCATCGCATCGATCGGACTATTTGCCCAAATATCCAAGATTAAAGGCAAAACAAAAAAGGTAAAAAATCAGAATGAAAAGGGACAGGTGCCAAAATTTAAAGTTACGTACATCGAGAAAAATAGAAAAACGTAATATATTTTACACTTTTCTCTTTTTTCCTACTTTTGTCTTTTGCCTTTTACCTTTCGCCTTTGTTCAAGTTAAGGCTCAGACTGAAATTCCCCAGGTTCTGCCGTCTGAAACTTTAGACACCTTACTACCTCAAGCCTGGAGAAATGTGCAGCTTATCCGCACACTCAAAGGTCACTCCACAACTGTTGAATCCTTAGCCTTCAGTCCTGATGGGACAATTCTTATTAGTGGGGGCAGTGACAATGAGGGCAGAATTAGATTTTGGTGGTTGAAAACAGGGAGGCAAGTTTCTAGCCTCCGGGCGCATCGTCGGGCAGTTCTTGCCTTAAAATTTAGCCCCGATGGAGAAACATTGACCAGTTCTAGTAATGACTCCTCGCTCAATTTTTGGAACTGGAAAACTGGAAAATATACTCGTACCTTTTTAGACCATACGAGTAACATTTTGTCAACAGCAATCACGCCAGATAATGAAATTCTGGTGACAGGTGCTTTGGATGGAATTAGAGCATGGAATCTGAAGACACAGCGCCCTATATATACTTTGGTGCGGTTTGATAACCAAACCTACGCTGTAGCGGCTAGTTCGCAAGGAGATATCCTTGCAAGTGGGGGTAGAGACCCAGTAATTAAACTGTGGAACATAAGGACTGGAAGCTCCATTGGTTCAATTCCGGGGCATTCTGGTGCAATCAGCACCCTGGCATTTGACCCTAGAGGTAATATTTTGGTCAGTGGCAGCTATGACCGCACAATTAAAGTTTGGAATTTAACAACTGCGCGATCGCTCTACACGCTTTCGGGACATACAGGCTTGATTCGGGCTATTGCCATCCATCCTTCGGGAGAAATGCTTGCTAGTGCCAGTCGTGATGGTGTCCGCTTGTGGAATCTGAGAACTGGGGAGCTAATAGCCTTACTTGTAGGACATTCAGACTGGGTGAACTCGGTAGCTTTTAGTCCTGATGGAAGCACCCTTGCTACTGGCGGTTTTGATAGAACAATTAAAATTTGGCAAGTTCCCGGCACACAAACCGATACTCAAGTAAGGAAATAGATTGTTTGACCTCTCCCCCAACCCCTCACCTGGAAGGAGAGAAAAGTTTCACCCCCTTCCCAGAAAAAAAGTTCTTCTTTGAGGGGCAATTCTTTAGGTCTGTGTTGGGGGCTTCTGTAGGGACATTGCCATGTCCCTGTTGTGGACTGAACATTATAATCGCGATATATTCCAGCCAACGGAGAAACGCTATATAACGCTATATAGAGGTTAGGAGTCCAGTTTTGGGAAAACTAATTTTAGTTTTTTATAAGACTTAGGAAGTAAAGACTGGTGATGATTGACAATGCCAGCGAAGTAAGTAGTATAAATGATTACAAAAAACCAGCGGTAGAGCGTTTTTTCAATCTATCCCTAGAGATGCTTTGTATCGCTGATGCTGATGGATATTTTCAGCACCTAAACCCAGCATGGGAAAAAACGCTAGGCTTCACTCTCTGCGCGAACTCCAACACACTCAAGCTCAACTGATTGGAACTGAGTTTTTAATTGCCATCCCAATTTGCCAACGCCAATAGTGAACAAAAATTTTCATCCAACGCTTGTGCGCGCGAGAGTGCATGAACCTGTCACACAAAAAAACAGAGGGAAGTTAACCTTCCCTCTGTTTGATTTTTTGTTGTTTTCAGCTTCGCCCTGGTCTTTTAGCTTTTTCCGGAGCATCTGCTGTTGCTTTTTCAGTTGTCTAGCTCTTGCAGACCCGCCTTTACCTTTGTCGTTTCTCCCCTGTTTGCGGGGAGATTCCCAGCTTTTTAGTCTCATGGTTATGGCCCCTAATCCAACATCTGATACCCGCAGCCCCCTTTTTAAGGGGGCTTCTAATAATTGAAGAGTGGGCAGGGAGAGAATCGAACTCTCACAACCTTGCGGTCGTCAGATTTTGAGTCTGATGCGTCTACCAGTTTCGCCACCCGCCCTTGGGTTTAGCTTTATCATTATAGCCTATTGAATGCTGTTCTAGCAAGTTTTGGTATTCTTGGCTACTTGCCCAGCGATCAATTTCTCTAGCCCGTAAAACTGGGACTGGGTGGGAGAGTTGGGCTGTTTGGGCTGATTTGAGCATTTCACCTAGCTGGTTGTTGCTGATATCGTCGTAAGCTTTGGCTTGGGCTAAAAATGCCTCCAGGTTTAGTTGAGGCGCGATCGCGGGTGAACCTCCCGCAAGTTTCATTAAAACGGAACTCACTACTCTAGGGTTTTGGGTGGCTAGTAGTGCAGCGCGATCGCACGTAAACTCAGCACATCGCAACCACTCCATCATCTGCGATCGCACGCTTTCAGCTACTACACTCCCCCAAGTGGGAATTAATCCCGCCGCTAACACGATAATATTCAACGGTGTCAGGTAAACCCCATGTTCGCATTTGAGGTGTCCCAATTCATGGGCAATTACTGCCTGAATTTCTTCCTGTGTCAGCATATCAATTAACGAGGTATGCAACACGATAAACGGTTGCTTCCCTCGCATGGCAAATGTGTAGGCGTTTGGCGCTGGATGCTGGCGCACATACAGTTGCGGTGGTTCGAGATCCAGAATCTGGCAAGCTTCTAACAGCAGTTTGTGCAGATGCGGCAGCTGTTGAGGCCCGACTAGCACTCCCGCCGCTATATTTTCTAGGTAAAAAACTTGTTCTGCTAGCGGCCCCAGCAGATTCCGCACTAGCATATCCAACCCCGGCACCTGTTTCAAGGCTGTGGTTGCCTCCAAATCCAGCGGATGGCGGAACTTGTCTGCGGAAAGACCAATTAACGGTGTCTTTGTTGGCAACATGGAGACAATCTCAAAAAATAAGGCTTTTATGTGGTGCTGTTCTGGTTCTTGGCTTTGGTTATTGCCCCTAGAACAGGTAATACTCAATTAGTATAGCGAGGGATCTAGGATTTTCGTTGCTATTGTCTGCCTTCACGGTGACAAATTGTTGTAATTTTTTATACGTCTTTTTATACCGTATATGGTATATTTAAATAATGGAAATCTGTACTTTACCAACAGATACACATATTTCTATTATTCAAAAAATCGTTTTCAAGTAAATAATATCATTAAAATAGAGGAAAAAGATAGCTGTTTTTTCAAAGAAAAGAAAGTAAAAAAACAGCTTGATTTAATGAGAGTAGAATTAGGCAAATAACCAATTTTTGACTTTAGTTAAACTATCCCAGTCAGGTTTTCTGGAGAAGCCATCGGCGATACTTTCTTCAACGTCTTCGCGTAATTCAGATTCAATCGCGATCGCACGCCCAGCGACTTCAACGTGTTGGCGGACACCCTTTTGTCCAGTTTCGAGCATAGCGAGCGCCAAGTTAATCCGAGCTTGAGGATCGGCGGGATTCAACTTGACAGCTTTTTGAGCAGCTTTTGCAGCCAAAGATGGGTTGTTATCCAACAAATATAACCAAGACAGACAAACCCAGGCAGCATTTGTTTTAGGGGAGCGATCGCAAATTTCCTTAAAAACAGGAATCAAAGTATCCGGGCCTTCACCCGCTTTATAGCGTTCCAGTCCGGTATCGAAAAGGTCGTTAACTTGCTCGGTCATTTTAAAAAGGCAATCAAGTAAAAAGTAATTCGTACTTGGGGACTGGGAAGAAGAAAAATTTGCATTCTTGTTTTACCCAGTCCCCAGTCCCTAGTCCCCATCCAATTTAGACACCAAAAGACTTACCACAGCCACAGTTTTGAGCAGCATTGGGATTGGTGAATTGAAAGCCGCCGCCAATCATAGCATCGCTGTAGTCAAGCACTAAGCCATAGAGATATAGCATACTCTTGGGGTCACAGACAATTTTGAAGCCCTCGTAGTCGTAAATCTCATCATTTTCCTGGATTTTGCTGGCATCTTCAAAATCCATCATGTAAGACATTCCCGAACAGCCTCCTTGGCGGACACCGACGCGCAGGCACAAATCCTTACCTTGTTTCTCCCGCAATTGAAGAACGTGCTTTAGAGCCGCTTCTGTCAACTGTATACCTCGTGTTTGCGACTGAGTTGCTTGTGTCATCGCGCTCATTCGACTCCTATTTGCTGTTTGTTATAGACGATTTTGAGTAAACCAGCCCACTGTATTAATTTTATCGAACATTGCTAAGCATACATGGACTAGCGAAGCAAAGCTTTTTATTAGCTATGGTAACGATCGCTCATATAGCAGGGCTATAGCCAAGAGAAATTGTATAGCAGTGTACATAAAAGCGGGCAAAATAGAAGTTTATTAAGCAGACGGTATATAGACGATTAGTATTTAAAATGAGGATCTACCAACATAAAGCGCAGACCGCTTTTTCCTTCACTCAGTTGGCTTAGTATATGTCTGTTCTCAATCGCTCTACCCTTCGTCGGCTCAAAACACTACACCAAATTCCCAGCGTCTGGGAGGGCGATCGCCGTCGATTATCCGCTGGCATGGCACAAAGCTTAGAGTCGGATACTCAGGAAGATGGTGACTGCATTGTTTGGTTAGATGGTGTCGAAGGCATGGTGCGGGCAATGGATATGGTAACGTCCGAAACCGGGCCCGAAGCAATGGTTCGCGCCTTGTTGCGTGCAATGGAGTATCCTCATAGCCCAGCAAAACCAGCCCGACCTCAGAAAATAATAGTCCGCGATCGCGAAGTACAGTTTTATCTGCGGGGTATTCTTCAGGATCTAGATATTGCTATTGATTATGTACCAGAGTTGCCTCTGGTTGACGAGCTGTTTCGCTCTTTTCAGGAGATGTCCAGCACTCGTCCGCCGAAGCTACCACCAGAGTATGTGGAGTTACTGGAGGAAAAGGCTCAGGAAATTTGGGAAGATGCACCTTGGGAAATGCTGGCTGACCACCAAATTATCTCAATTGAAATTAACCAGTGGGATGTTGGTACTCTTTACGCCTCGGTGATGGGAATGCTGGGCATGGAGTACGGAATTTTGTTGTATCGTTCTCTTGATTCTCTAAAGCGATTTCGGGCTTCAGTCTTAGCAAAGGAGTCTTTTGAGGAACTAGAAGAAGCATTTTTAGGACAAGATTGCTTGTTTATGACCTTCGAGAAGGCTGAAGATGACTTCGATGAAGATGAAGACGAGGACGAAATAGATTTATCTGACTTAGCCCTATCAGAAATAGGGCCAAGTTTCGGCAACGTGCATCCTTTGGAGGGAATGCGACCGTTTTTGTATGAAGAAGAAGCGATCGCAGTTTATTTTGCACTGGAAGCTTTACATCGCTTTTTCCGCGCATCCCATCGCCAACTCTCCGACGACAAGTTCCCCAGCCTCACCAAACGCTTCCGCATCGCCACACCCCCAGCCGTAGAACCAAAGCAAACTCTCTCGGTAAAGGTGCAAACTGTGCCAGAAGTGGCGGCGGAACTGTTTAATATGGCCCAGTTGGCCGCGGAGGATGAGGACGAGGACGAATTCGACGACGAATTCGACGATGAATTCGAGGATATGACGGTGCCGTTGCGGGATGATTTGATACCGAAAGGTTCTTTCTTCAGTCTGGGGATGATGACTTGGGAACGGCTGGACTTGCTGCGTCAGACAGCAGAACATTATCAGCCTAAGGATATCGCGGCGGCGGGAGAAGGTTTGCCTGTAATTTTGATTCAAACCTCCCGTCCGAAGGCAAAGGAGTTGATTGAAAAGATCCAGGGTGCCGGAGGGCTGAAAGGAGTATGCTTTAATCCGGGAGAAGATCCTGAAGAAGGGGATCTCTACGACTTGGGAATCTTACAAACTGAAAATGGCAATATGTACCTTTTTGGTGAGTTTACAGGAGATGACCCTGTTCATATCGAAGCCCGTCGCAAGTGGGATCAGCGTTGTCAGAAAACGAAAGGCTACTGTGGCGTGATTATTGCCAGAGGGCTAAAAGGCGCATCGAAGGGAAATCCTCAGCTTGGTGACATGATGGCATTATTTGAAGCGCGATCGCTCTCCTCTGAAGAATTAGGCTTGGGTATGCTTCAGCTAATCCCTCAGTTCGGCTTTGAGTTGGAATAAAGTAGGGGCAGTGTTTCCCCGCCCCTACTAACTTCGATACTCAACCCTTGATCCATTTATGGAAACTGCTATGCCTTCCCTGAAAACGGATAATCAAACTCTATATGAGACTGATTACCTGCAATGGATTGAAAAAACTGTCGAAAAATTGCAGAGTCAGGACTATGGAAACGTGGACTGGGAAAACCTCATTGAGGAAATTGAAGACATAGGGAGGAGCGAGCGCAGAAGCCTGAAGAGTAATCTTCTTGTCGTTTTGCTTCACCTACTCAAGTGGCAATTTCAGCCCGAACGTAGAAGCGGTAGCTGGGAAGGTAGTATTGTTGAACACCGCAGGCGGGTTAGGGAAGCTCTTAGCGATTCGCCTAGTCTTCAACCCTATCTCGAAACCATTTTTGCTGATTGTTACGCCCAAGCTGTTAAACAAGCAAAAGCTGAAACTGGCTTGTCATTAGAGACATTTCCAATTCTCAGTCCCTATTCTCTCTCAGAAGTAATTGATGATAATTTTTTACCTCGCTTCACTACAGAGTCGGGGCAGTAATTTTAGCTGCTGCCCGTCTTGGAGTAACCATTCTTAGTTAAACTTTGTAAAGAAGTTGAAAAGGACAGATTGAATGCGGGTTGCAATCGTCGGGGCGGGATTGGCTGGAATGGCTGCGGCAGTCGATCTAGTCGATGCTGGTTATGAAGTCGAAATCTTCGAGTCTCGTCCGTTTGTCGGGGGAAAAGCTGGCAGTTGGGTAGATGCCGATGGCAATCATGTTGAGATGGGGTTGCACGTCTTCTTTGGTAACTACTACCAGCTATTTGAATTGTTTAAGAAGGTGGGGGCATTTGAGAATCTCCACCGGAAAGAACACGTCCACACCTTTATCAACAAAGGCGGCGTTACGGGGGCATTAGATTTTCGCTTCATCACAGGTGCGCCTTTCAATGGCTTGAAGGCGTTTTTCACGACATCGCAACTGTCATTGCAGGATAAAGTACAGAATGCGATCGCTCTCGGCACCAGTACAATCGTGCGCGGTCTGGTAGATTTCGAGGGGTCGATGAAAACCATTCGCTCTCTTGATAAAATCAGCTTTGCTGACTGGTTCCGCAGTCACGGCGGTAGCAATGGCAGCATCAAGCGGATGTGGAACCCGATAGCCTACGCACTCGGTTTTATCGATTGCGAGAATATTTCTGCCCGTTGTATGTTGACAATATTCCAGATGTTTGCATCTAGAACTGAGGCGTCGGTATTGCGAATGCTGTGCGGTTCTCCTGATGAATATCTGCACAAGCCGATTATTAAATATTTGGAAGCAAGAGGCGCGAAAATCCACACTCGTCGCCAGTTAAGAGAAATTCTGTTTTCCGGGGAAGGCAACGAGACGCGAGTTACTGGTTTCCGAATTGCCAAAGGCGATGGGGAAGAAACCATCACCGCTGATGCTTATGTCTGCGCCTGCGATGTACCGGGAATCAAGCGCATTATCCCGCAAGATTGGCGGAAATGGTCGGAATTTGACAATATTTATAAACTGGATGCAGTGCCAGTGGCAACAGTTCAGTTACGGTTTGATGGTTGGGTGACTGAGTTACACAACCAGGCAGAACGGAAACAGACGGATCATGCGGCGGGGATAGATAATCTGTTATATACGGCGGATGCTGACTTTTCCTGTTTTTCCGATTTAGCTTTAACCAGTCCATCGGATTATTATCGAGAGGGCGAAGGTTCTCTGTTGCAACTGGTGCTGACTCCGGGAGATCCGTTTATCAAGGAAAGTAATGAAGCGATCGCGCAACACGTCCTCAAACAAGTACACGATCTCTTCCCCTCTTCCCGTGAGTTAAACATGACCTGGTACAGTGTGGTTAAGTTGGCTCAGTCTCTCTATCGCGAAGCACCGGGGATGGATGTGTATCGTCCGCAACAAAAAACCCCAATAGCAAATTTCTTCCTTGCGGGTAGTTATACGCAGCAAGATTACATCGATAGTATGGAAGGAGCAACTTTGTCTGGTCGTCGGGCTGCTAAGGAGATTTTGGAGAATATTAAGGTGGAGGTAAGTGAGTTGTCTGCGGTTTAACAGGAAGAAAAGGAATAATAAGTAGAAAAATAAATGTCAGATTGGTTAGAGCATAGTGTGCAGGTAGAAGTTCCAATTCCTATTGATGAGGTGTGGAATCTTTGGTCTGATTTGGAACAGATGCCGCGTTGGATGAAGTGGATTGATTCTGTTAAGGTTTTGGAGGAAGATCCAACTCTATCTCGCTGGAAGCTAGCGACTGGTGGATTAGAATTCAGCTGGTTAGCCCGGATTGTGAAAATGGAACCAAATCAGATTATTCAGTGGGAATCTGTTGATGGTTTACCTAATCGGGGTGCGATTCGATTTTACGATCGCAAGGATAGTAGTATCGTTAAACTGACCGTGGCTTACGGTATTCCGGGCTGGCTTGGCAAGCTGGTAGATAATCTATTTCTAGGGCGGGCTGTTGAATCAACTATCCAAGCTGATTTAGATCGTTTTCGAGAATATGCTATCCAATATCAAGCTAAATCGTCATCAGGAAATTGAGTAGGCTGGCTTCGGAGAACGAAAACCAGCCCTAGGAATTCTTAACCGAAATGTTTTGATAGTTAACGAACTGGTACAAAGCTGATACCTACAAGTATCAAACCACCAACCAAACACACCAAATACACGCTTAATAAAGACAGCCTGCTGTTCCAATTAGAATGGGATTCACCACAGCGTTGGGCGATATCTTTTACCATTTTGTATTTTTGAGCAAAAGGTAGGGAACCGTAGCCAGACTTTTTAAGGGTGCGGAAAATAGCCAGCAGTACACTATCAGAATCGTTAGTTGATTGTGGTAGTTCTCGCCGCAGTTTTCTCAAGATTTTGGCGCTGCGGAAACTAGCAGGAATGGTGAAGGCAATTAGCAATCCCAGGAAAATAAAAATCGCACTCGCCGAACCCAAACTCACGCCTACAAAAACCAGAAGACCAACTGCGAAAAGTTTGAAGAAAACATCTGTGTAAGGATGGCGGGAAAATATTAGTAAATCTAAGATACGTCCGCCATCCAGGGGCAATATAGGCAGTAAATTGAAGTAATTGATGATCATCAGCAAGCCGATAGCCTCGTGCAACCCTAAAGAGCGTTGGAGAGAATCGGGAATTGCCAAAGCGATCGCACTCCCTAAGATTATCCCCGGAACGGGCCCTGCCAACAACACCATCACTTTTTCTGGCAGCGTAGCATCATCTTTGCGTCCGGTAGCAGCAGCACCGAATAAGGGTAAGAAGAAAATCGAGGTGTCTTTATAACCAAACGCTTTCATCGCCAAAAAGTGACCCATTTCGTGGAGAAATAGCACAGCGATGAGGATAAGCAGTGTCTGCAAGTCGAAAAACGGTATAAAGGAAACAGCAAACACTGCCAAACTACCAAGCAACAACCAGGACTTTATCCCCTTTCTGGTGCGTCCCCGTTCTATGCGTTCCATCCGACGAAATCCCTCAACTTCCACCTGTTCAGGAATTTCTACGGTGACAGAGGGATTTATTTTTGCCTTGGAAGTCCACTTTTTGAGAAGATTAGTATACTTGTTGCTTTCCCGTCCCATTTTGACGGCTGCTTTGAAAGCTGCAAGCCCTTTGAGTTCAAATAGCTGCGTGTTTTTGATTGGTGACAATTCGCCTAATTTTACCAGACTGTCGAGGTAGGCAGCATGATGCGATCGCAATGTCTCTATAAATTTCTCTGGAGACATTTTTTGGGGCGTTTTCGTCAATTCCAGCTTAGTTTTATGAACTTGCCACTGCTGTTGTGTTTCCACAACATAAGGATCTTGAAGAATTGTATTCGGTATCTTTCCAATAACACCGAAAGCCTGCCCATTCATTGTTTGTAGCAGGATATTATCTTCCAAAAAGGTGAAAAAATTAATAGTGAAAAGCTTAACCGATTCGGGTAGACTACGAATATCTACACTGGCAAATGTCTTAAACTCCTCGTTATATAGAAGCATTTGCCAAGTCTTCGAGGCATCCAGATACGTCATTTGAGCGACGTTCAAATAGCAACAGAACCTAAAGTCTAATTGTTCAAGTTCTAGCAAGGGAATCTCAAATAAATCTCTAATATAGACGGGTATCTGGTCTTTATCTGTAAAATCGTAGTTGATGTACTGAAGAGTCAAACCCAAAAGACGCTGAAAAATAATCAAATAGCGTCCTATTATCAGCAAACAATAGATTGCTAATCCGTAAAGTAAATATTCCATTTTTTTCCCCAACCTTGTGTCCGGTTTGCTACCAGGCGGGATCAACGTAGAGATTGATAGTTAACTGCTCGCTCCCTGCCGGGACTGCCGTAATACAAGCACAGATGGTATCTTTGCCCTCGACCTCCACTTCGCAGGCGTGACACGAACCCATTAGGCAGCCAGTGGGAATGAACACCCCAGCCCGCTCTGCTACCTGTAATAACGGTTCTCCTGCCTTAGCGTCAACCGTAACATCATCAGGTAAAAAATGTACGCGGATACTCATAGTCGCTAATTGAAGGATTGCTAATTGTTGAAAAGCCATTAGCTAATAGCTAATAACTAATAAGTTAGGACTACAAAAATAAGTTCAAATCCAGGTGAGCCATAACCGCATCTGCTAGCGAGTCCAAAACTGCTTCTCGCTGTTCGCGGTAGTTAGCAACTCCTGTGGCGAGAGACGGAAGTCCCCGCTGCTGCCGCAGATTATTTAACCAGGAGCGTCGCCAAGGGCCATTATCAAAAATACCGTGCAGATAAGTTCCGATAACTGATTGATTCGCATCGACAATTCCCAAATTAGGATCGTCAAATAACGGTTTGCAGAAGGAGTGTTTTTGTGCGTATGCAGAGGCTGGGTTTATTTCTTCCGATTCCAGCAGCCGGGTGCGTCCCTGATGGATTTCGTAACCTGTAACTGGTAAACCAGACTGAGGATAGTTAGAAGTTACAAGTCGCTGGCGGGCGATTTTCTGGGCTGTGAGGACGGTTTTTACAGGTAACAATTCCAGACCTTTAAAGCGTCCCGTTTCTCCTTCAATTCCTTCTGGATCGGCGAGAAATTTGCCCAGCATCTGGAAACCACCACAGATTCCCAGAATAGTGCCACCTGCTGCTGCATAATTTTGAATTGCCTGTGCCATGCCAGTTTTTTGCAGAACCAGCAAGTCAGCGATGGTGGTTTTGGAACCGGGAATAATTACGGCATCCGGATGTCCCAAGGTATCTTTGGGGCTAAGGTATTTTACCGTGACGCTGGGTTCGGCTTCTAGGGGGTCGAAGTCGGTGAAGTTAGAAATTCGGGGAAGGCGGATAACGGCAATAGTGAGATCGCTTTGAGTCTTGGTGGTGCGACGGTCGAACAAGTCTAAAGAATCTTCAGCGGGGAAAGCATTGTCTATCCAGGGAATCACACCAACAACGGGAATGCCAGTGCGTTTTTCCAGCCAAGTGATGCCGGAGTCTAGAAGCGATCGCTGTCCGCGAAATTTATTTATGACAACACCTTTGATTAGCGCCCGTTCCTCTGGTTCTAGCAACTCCAGAGTCCCCACCACATGGGCAAAAGCGCCGCCCCGGTCGATATCCACCACCAGCATAGTTGCGGCGTTTAAATGCTTTGCCACCCGCATATTAGCCATGTCGCGGTGCTTGAGGTTAATTTCTGCGGGGCTACCTGCTCCCTCGCACACCAGCAGATCGAATTCTTCCGAGAGACGTTGCAGGGATTCTTCAACTGCTTGCCAACCGATGTCAAAATACTGCTCGTAGTATTCTGCGGCACCCGCTACCCCGACGGCTTTACCCTTGATAATAACCTGCGAAGTCATGTCCCCTTGGGGCTTGAGTAAAATCGGGTTCATCTCTACCCAAGGTGTCACCCCAGATGCCCAAGCTTGCACTGCCTGAGCATAACCAATTTCTCCTCCGGTGGGTGTCACGTAGGAATTGAGCGCCATATTCTGCGCCTTGAAGGGAGCAACCCGCCAACCGCGCCGCGATAGAATCCGGCACAGGCAGGCAGTTATTAGTGATTTTCCTGCGTGGGAAGTTGTCCCCACAACCATAATGGCTTTCATACGAGTTATCAGTTAGGAGTTACGAGTTATCAGTTAGGAGTTACGAGTTATCAGTTAGGAGCCAGGAGTGATTAGAAAACTGGCAACTGACAATTCAAAACAGTCGAAACCAACGATTTAACGCATTATAGAAGCGATCGCTTAAAGACGGAGCAGGCACTACACCTCCCTGTTTCTCCCAGTTTTCTACCAGTTGGCGTCCCAAGGGCGTGAGGCGGAAGCTATCCGTGATGCCTTGTCCATCCACTTCTCGTCGCAGAATGCCCACCTGGATCAGCCAAGATAGGTAATTTTCTGCGCCTAACTCGCGCAATGGCTTGCGGGTGTATTGGTGCTGCACACCTGAAGAAACGATTGCTCCCAAAGGAACGCTTGTAGAACGCATCGCCGCAAACAAAGGCAGCAGGAAGGGAGAACAACGCATCGCCCGTTCGGCCCTTTTTATACTTTGAGGGGAATACTGAATTGCGGGGGAGCTTTTCGCTGCAACAGAATTCATAGTCAATACCAGTAAACAGCAGGAAATTTAAAGTAGCGATCGCTGCCAATGCCCTTTTTACATTGACTTATTTTTGCAGTCTGCGGAGAGTGGTTTTTTCTTGTAGCCTGAGACTTACTGCCGTCAACTACCTTAACCTAACCCAAGCGCGATCGTAAAATATTGTAAAATCTTATGGCTTAAACGATCGTAACCCAGAAGGAAACAGAATCTATGGCTTTAGCAGTTGGTACGATGGCACCTGCCTTCACAGCCAAAGACACCAACGGTAACACCGTTTCTCTATCTGATTTTTCGGGGAAAACGGTAATTCTGTATTTTTATCCCAAAGACGATACTCCAGGCTGCACCAAACAAGCTTGCAGTTTTCGGGATGCCTATACAGACTATCAGGGCAAAAATATTGTAGTGCTGGGTGTCAGCAAAGATGATGAGAACTCGCACCAGAAATTCACCGAGAAATTCAATCTGCCTTTTCCCCTACTAGCAGATGTTGATGGCAGCATTATCAAAGCTTATGACGTTGAAGGTAGCAGTGGTTATGCCCAGCGCGTAACCTATGTTATTGATGGTGGCGGCAAGATTATTCATGTCGATTCCAGCGTTAATACTGCTTCTCACGCGAGTGATATTTTAGCGGCACTTGCTTCTTAAGCTGAGTGCAAGGTAAGCTAACCAATTAATAAAAAAGGGGCATTTATTATGCCCCTTTTTTATTTGCAGTTGTAAGTGGGTTAGAGGAACGAAACCCAGCACCCAAAATCATTTGTTAGGTTTCGTTCCTACACAGTTTGCTAAAAGATTAATTCTGCGTTGGTGTATTTGTAACTGGGTTTGCCTGATTGTTCGGGGAAGCTTGATTTTGATTGCGAAGCCGCTCTAATTGTATACGCCTAAACTCATCGGCGGCAGTATTTATGTTTTGACGCTGTTCGATAGAATACTCATTCAAATCGCGAGGATTGCCCAGCGTGGCTCGATGAATTAAGTCTAAAACACCGAAAGAACTTCCATTGTCACTTCGAGAAAACGGATCTGTATTTTGCTCGTTTTGGAAGGTATCTGAAGGTTTTACTTCCCCTGGTGGAGTTAGAGTTGATTGAGCTAATGTTGCTTGAGGCAGCAGGCAAGAGAGGACTCCCATGCCAGCAAGGACACCGAAAACCAGCTGGGTTTTTATCTTCATGGCAATTTGGGGTATAACACGCTACTCATGATTGTACGTTAAGCAAAGCGGCGACGCAGCAGGGGTTGAATTGCTAGTAATACTAGAGCATCGAAACCGATAAGCACTAGCAGAGCTGCCCCAAAAGTTACAGTCCCCCACGGAGCCTGCATTACCGCACTACCGAGTCCCCAGTCGCTATGAAGATATAGGTAGCGAATTGACTCAATTGCGTAGCTGAGGGGGTTGAGGGTAGCAACTATCTGCAACCATTTGGGCATGAATGACAAGGGAGCGAGGGCAGTGCTGGCAAATAGTAGCGGCAAGTTAGTAACAAAAATTACCGCAATTAGCTCAACGTGACCGGGTAAAGCAAAAGTCAAACCAAGGCTTAAAGCAGTTACGCCGACAACGAGCAGGAAGACAATTAGAGCGATCGCGCTCAACCCCAGTATATTTGGCAACCCTGCACCAAGCAAAGCACTAGCTGTAACAATTACAGCCGTTTGGATAAAGCTCAAAGCGATGATGTAAATAGCTGAAGCCGCAACAATCGAGAATCGGGAAGCTAGAGGAGCCACCAACAAACGGTTAAGAAACCCGAATTCTCGGTCAAACATTACTGGCAAACCAGCATTCAGCGCTCCCGCAAAGGCGGTAAAAACAATTACTCCAGCACCGAGAAATTGTCCGTAGCTGAGACTATTACCAAACAAGCCTTGAGGCGCATTTTGAAACAGCGCCCCGAACAAAACTAACCACATCAGCGGTTGAATTATCCCAGCGATTAGAGTTGAGGGACGGCGTTGCAACTGTATAAACAAACGCTTTGTTAAAGCCAGAGTTTCTTGAATAAAATCGCCAAACAAACTGGATGCAACTGGTTGACTAGGGGTTTGTGGCTGCAAACGAATGTCAGGTTTTGGAGGCGTTAACGTACTACTCATCTGAATCTCCCTATGATAATTGTCGGGAGGCTGAGCCTCCCAAACCTCTTTCCTGGCCTGCGGACTGGGAACGAGATATCAAAGCTATGCCTTGATGTAAAATCTAAACCTATCGCATATTTTGTTTCTTCTCAGCCTTGGGATCGCGGCTAGCAGATGCTGCAAGTTCAGCATCCATCAAAGTTTTACCCGTAGCAGCCAGGTAAACATCATCTAAACTAGGTCTAGCTTGGGCAATGCCAAAAGTCGGTAAGCCTGCTGATTGTAATGATTGCTGAATCGTTATCAAAGCGTCACTTTGTGGCTTCACCACTAAATTTAGAGAGTTACCTTGAGCGCCATTGATAATTACTTCTTGCACAAAAGGTAAAGATATTAACATATCTTTGGCTTTTTGGGCTTCCTCGATCGGGGAAAACTCGCGGATGCGGAGAGTAATGCGATCGCCTCCTACTTTATCCTTTAACTCAGACGGCGTTCCAGAGGCAATTACCACACCTTTGTCAATAATCGCCACCCGATCCGCCAGCGCGTCAATTTCCTCTAAATAATGGCTGGTAATTAACACAGATGTACCACTCGCCCGCAGCTGGCGTAAAAAGTCCCAAACCACCACACGGCTTTCAATATCCAATCCCACCGTCGGTTCATCTAAAACCAAGACATCCGGCTGATGCAACAACCCAGCTGCCAAATCTAGACGCTTGCGTAAACCGCCAGAGTAAGTACCAGTCTTTTTATCGGCGTATTCATGCAATCCCAGTAAACCCAGCACCGCTTCAATTCTCTGTTTCGCGACCGCACCGGGGAGGTGGTAAAGTGCAGCGGACAGTTGTAGCATTTCCCGCCCAGTTAGCACTTTATCCAGCGCCACTTCCTGAGCCACATAACCTAGTCTAGCCCTTGCCGCTCTAGGATTATCCATAACCGAGATGCCAGATACCTCAACTTTGCCAGCATCAGGCTTGGTCAAGGTACACAAGACACGCAGAGTCGTAGTTTTCCCAGCACCATTTGGCCCTAGAAGACCAAAAATTTCACCAGGTTCGACCTGAAAAGAAACGTTTTTAACGGCTTCTACTGAACCGTAGCGTTTGGCGAGCTTTTCGATTAAAACAGCGGGAGCCATAGATGTCCCAATTTTACAAATCTAAACAATCTTTATTTCTATTCTAACGGGCGAAGGATGCAGGGATTAAGCCAATAGTTCATCAATGGCGACACTAAAGCCTGGTAGAACCTTTTGGGTACTAGCCACCTCACCCGCAGCAAACCACAACCGCTGCGGGTGAGGTATCACAAATATGTAACAATTCTCAGGGAACACCAGCCAAACTTCGTCGCAACCAGACTGGAGATATTCCCTAGCTTTAGCAAACAAATCAAGAGCTAAATCAGTCGGTGAAACTATTTCAGCAACTAGCGGGAAACTCTGCGGCAAAACGTCAGTATTGTCAAACTGATCTACCAGTTCCGGTGTGAGATAAGCTACATCAGGACGACGACCCTGTTTGTGGGTGCGACATGGCACGTCGGTATAGACTTTTCCGCCTTGTCCACTGGAAATCGCGTAACTTTTCCAATAAAAAGCTAAATTAGCCTGAATTTCACTATGTTCTAGCGTCATCCCATTTTTCTCGACGAGTTGACCATCCACCCATTCCATACCATCAGGCGGATTTCGCATAAAATCTTCCAGAGAGAAAACCCCAGTTTCATCTTCCAAAGAGACAACAGAGGTTGTAGTTAAAATTGCATTCGCCATAACAACCTACCCCAATCGCAACACTCACCAAAATTATCTCTTTCCTCAGCGCCTCTGCGGTTCGTATTAAGCCGGATGAAAATAATCGTATATTTCCTGAGCCAAACGCGGGCCAATACCGGAAACCTCAGCCAGCTGCTTTGGTGACGCTTCCCGGATATAATCAACCGAGCGAAAATGCGCCAAAAGTTCCTTTTGTCGTTGGAAACCCAAGCCCGGAATTTCATCCAAACGCGATCGCCTTAACTTATCACTTCGCTGCTGACGGTGGAAACTGACAGCAAAACGGTGCGCTTCATCCCGCAATCGCCGCAAAAGTTGCACGCCCGGTTGTTCCGCATCTGTCTGAAGTGGTAAAGATTCACCAGGTAAGAAAATCTCTTCTCGCTGTTTAGCAAGACTCACGACTCGCAAATCTTCCATCAAATTCATCTCTTGCAAAACAGCGACAACCGATGAAAGCTGACCTTTTCCACCGTCAATCATCACCACATCAGGCCAATCTGAATTTCCCACTCGTTGTAATTGTGGATCTTCAGCATACTTGCGAAAACGCCGCCCAATGACTTCCGCAAGACTAGCAAAGTCGTCAGAGTGACCAGATGTAACAGTGGGATTCTTAATTTTATAGTGGCGATAGTGCTGCTTTGCGGGCAAGCCGTCAATAAACACTACTTGCGACGCTACAGCATTCGACCCTTGGATGTGGGAAATGTCGTAACCTTCGATGCGGTGAGGTAAATCTGGCAAATCCAGAATCGCTGCTAAATCTTGCATCGCTTGTTCGTTGCGATCGCCTACTCGTTGCATCCGCGCCAGTTCGTGTTGGGCGTTGCGCTCCACCATCTCAACCAATTCTGCCTTAGTTTGGCGCTGCGGCGCGAGAATACTAACTTTTCGCCCTTTGCGTTCCGTTAAGAATTCCCCCAGCATCTCGCCTTCTGGCAATTCATGCTGCACTAGAATTTCTGTGGGGATTTCCACAGACTCAGCGTTTTGGTAATGATCGTCCAAAACTCGCTGCAAAATTGCTCCCGGAGTTCCTGAGTCCGCCTCAGCAACAAAGCCTAAACGTCCCACCAGTTTTCCCGCCCGAATCTGGAACAATTGAATGCAGGCGTGTTTTTCGTCAGCGGCCAGAGCGATCGCATCCCGCGAAACGGTATCATCTGGCAAAGACACTTTTTGGTCAGCTGTCAGCGACTTTAACCCCGCAATCTGATCGCGTTTCCTCGCCGCCGCCTCAAAGTTTAATTCCGCCGCCGCTTGTTCCATTTGCGCTGTCAAGATGTCAATTAATTCGCCAGTGCGTCCCTGGAACACCATTGCTACTTTTTGCACTGTTTTATGGTATTCCTCTGGGGAAATAAGTTGTTGACAGACACCAGGACAGCGCCCGATGTCGTAATTTAGACAAGGACGATCTGTAAATAGCGGTTGCGGTCGTTGTCGCAGCAGAAATATTCGCTTGGCTACTCGCAGGATATTTCGCAACAGTCCTGCATCAGTGTAAGGCCCATAATACTTGTCTCCTTTTTTACCTATGCGCCGATTCCTGGTGATGAAAATACGGGGATATTGTTCTGACCAGGTGATCAGTACGTAGGGATATTTTTTATCATCCTTTAGGAGTACATTGAAGTAAGGTTGGTGCTGTTTGACAAGATTTGCCTCTAGCGCCAAGGCTTCGGCTTCGGTGTCGGTGACGATGAATTCAATCTCGGCAACCTGGCGTACCATCATCGCAATGCGATCGCTTAATTTCTGAGAGTCTCGGAAATAGGAACGAACGCGCGATCGCAACTTCTTCGATTTGCCGATGTAGAGAATGCGATCGCACCCATCCCGCATGATATAGACTCCCGGTTCTGGCGGAATCTCCTTCAGGCGATTCTCCAACCGTTCTGGATCTTTGACTAGCGGCAATGTTTTCCCCGCTGGGGTCATTCCAGCAGACGAGACATAACCGCTTTGAGTTGTAGCGGGGGATAACTCGTTCCCATCCCTCAGCATTTGCGGATCTGTCATAAACAAAGCACTCCTTGAAAGCAGTAGTCTTTAACTGGAATATGTCTTTGAGAAAAGGGTAGCGCGATCGCTATATCAGTAAAATCTCGCAAGGGCGATTTCGCACTTCAGTAGCATTTCACGCTAGGCATTCAAAAAAAGTAAAAATCTCAGTAATATTTCGCAACTAGCAATATTTTTGTATTCCCTATAACCTAATTTTAGATCAATTTTAAAGATTCGATAAAGCAATTACTCTTCCAGATAAATTTCTAGTGATTCATAAGATTTTTATCTGGAATAATTTAAATTATTTTTGTTGTTTGATATGCTGATATAGCTAAGTTATTTCTTTATTCACTACCTTGCACTCCAGGTCAAAGTCATGAAATTAGAAGAGTTTGAGGCTAACTACCGAAACGCTATGGATGAAACCCTCAATCAACTGCAAACAGTTGTTTTCTTATTATCGCGAGTCGAAACTCAGGTTGGAGAAATCAGCCACTCCATACAAGTTCTCAGCAGAACCGTGGAGGAATATATTAACAATAATAAAATTGAATGAATTGCCCCACCTAACAAGAAGCCTCTAAACTCCCCATCTGGAGTTCTTCTTGTATGGCTTGCTTCAAATCAACGATATTTACAGGTTTAACGATAAAGCGACGGGCGCCCAATCTAAGAGCTTTTTCTTTGTCTACTTGAAAAGCAAAGGCTGAAACAACAATTATAGGAATGTGCAGCCACTCTGTCCCTTCTTGGATTTGTTGAAGGATGGTATAACCATCGATATCCGGTAACTTCAAGTCTAGCAAAATCAATTCAGGTTGGAAGTCAACCAGCGCCTGAAAAAAGCCCGATCCCTCTGCCAATGCGAAAACTTCGTATCCCAGATATCCCAGGTAGTCATTCAGCAACTCTCGATTCATGGGACTATCCTCAACGATCAAAATTCGCTTGGCAGCTGCGGAGGCGCTGGAGTTTAATTCCTGGTTGGTCGTTGAACTTTGTGTTTCGCTGCTCATGATACGTTAGCTGTGAAGGATTGCTGAAAATTATATGAGCATTAACAAAATAATTTTGATTTATTGTACCTGAGGTTTCCTTAAAAATCTATTAAAATAAAAAATTATATTAAAATTGAGTTTAAAATGTATTAAAAACTCAATTTGCCTCAGAAACTAATCTTTTCCCATAGCCCGCATCTCTAGGATAGGTATTGCTCACACTTTGCTTAGTGATAGGCAATGGGGAAGATACGGTATGCACTATTTAATTATGTCCGCCTACTTATTGGCTAAGGAAATTATCCAAAACAGAAGAACTCTAACCTACTCGCAGCAAGGTTGAAATCAATTTGGATAAAATAGACAAGTAACTACATTCTTCAAAGCATTTTTCAACCACATTTTCTAAAGGAGTTTAACTTTGGCTTTGGTGCAATCGTCTTCTAATGCCAATGAATCTAAAGCACTTACCACTTTAGACCAGCTAGATAGCCCTCAAGAGTGGAATCTTTGTGACCTCTACAAAGGCTTTGACGATCCCCATCTGGCGCAAGATTTGCAGGTACTCCAGCAGGATGCAACCGAGTTTAGGCAAAATTACCGGGGAAAAGTCAGTTCCCTGACACCGGAAGAACTGGCGCAATGCCTGCAACAGCTAGAAGCATTGGCAGAAAAATCTGGTTATCTTTATGCCTTCCCTTCTCTGGTTTTCTCAGCGGATACGCGCAACAATGAGGCGAAGCAATTTCTAGATAAGGTGAGAGAAGCCTTAACTGGAATTGAAAACCAACTGCTGTTTTTTGACCTAGAATTGCAGGATTTAGACGCTGCTAAATTTAGCGAATTGCAGGGATCAGCAGCCTTATCTACCTACAGCCACTACTTAGATCGGATCGCCCAATATCGCCCTCACAAACTTTCTGAAGAAGTCGAGCAAACCCGTAATCAAGATAGTTTAACAGGTCGGCAAGCGTTTATTCAATTGCGTTCTATTCATCTCGGCGAGCAGGAGTATGAACCTGTTACCACGCCAGAGGGAAAAACATCTGATACCGAGGCGGAACTGGGTGCATTACTGTTTCATCCCTCATCTGAGGTGCGCTACAACGCTTATCGGTCGGTGCGGAAAGTGATGCAGCAGCACAACTTGCTGTATGGCTATATTTTAAACACTGTGACGCAAGATCATCGGCTGGAAAGTCAGATGCGATCGCACGCCTCGACGTTGCACAAACAACTGTTGGCGGATGAAGTCTCGGAGGCTGTGTTTCGGGCGATTATGGAAGGAACGCGATCGCGTTTTGATCTGTTCCAACGATACTACCAGCTCAAAGCAAAATCGCTGAATCAAGAAATCCGCATTTGCGACATCTATGCACCTTGGACAGATGGCGACGACCAGGCTGCGCCAATTGAGTACAAAAATGGTGTAGAAACCCTGCTCTCTGCTTTAGAACAGTTTGACATCAACTATGCTCGACGGGCAGAAGAATTTTTCGTTAAAAACTGGGTGGATGCCAAAGTGCGTCCCGGTAAGCGCGGCGGTGCCTTCTGCTCCTACACTCATGGTAAGCACAGTTACTTGTTGCTTTCTTACACAGAAGATTACAACTCTCTGTTTACCTTAGCGCACGAGATGGGGCATGGCTTGCACTTTGCCTGGATAGGCGATCGCCAAACCTATTTTAACAGTAATCCGCCAATGGTGCTGGCAGAAATTGCCTCAACCTTTAATGAATTGCTGTTGTTGGATTACTTGCTGAAAACCGCTGGCGACGACGAAAAACTTAAGCGATCGCTAATAACTCGGCAATTGGAAGATCAGCTAAATTTGCTATTCCGCCAAAGCACAATTAGCCGCTTAGAATTGGCAATTCACGAACGCGCTGTCGAAGGTAGTTTTGACCACAATTTTGTTAACGAAAAGTGGACGGAACTTTACCGCGAACTCTGCGGTGATACAGTGGAAATATTACCCGAACACCAGTATGATTGGGCGCGGATTGGCCACATCTACTTTAAACCGTTCTACTGCTATCAATACACAGCTTCCAACATTGTCAGTCTCGCTTGTTACCAAAAATATCTTCAGGTAGGCAAAGATTTTATTCCTGGCTACTTGGATCTATTAGCAGCAGGAGGAAGCATGAATCAGGTGGAAGCGTTACGCAAGTATGTGGGAATAGACATCGAAGATCCAGCTACAATTAGCGGTGCTTTGACTTATGTTGAGGGTCTTTTAGATCAGCTGCAAGCAACGCTTTAATCGCCGAAATTTCTCGTATTTCTCGCTACCAGGCTCAGCCTGGTAGCGTAGTTTAGGAGGCTCAAGCCTCCTTTCAAGTAATGCTGAAGGCTAAGAAAGTCTTTTCAAACGTACTGAGGAATTTGATAACGGATTTTATGACAACTTGCGATCGCTCCCACTGACAACGCCTTGATTCTGGTGTTAGCGTCCCGCAAGTAACTGAGTGTTTACA
Organism: Trichocoleus sp. FACHB-90; assembly: GCF_014695505.1. Classification (NCBI taxonomy): domain Bacteria; kingdom Bacillati; phylum Cyanobacteriota; class Cyanophyceae; order Leptolyngbyales; family Trichocoleusaceae; genus Trichocoleus; species Trichocoleus sp. FACHB-90. The sequence continues at coordinate 74,170 of NZ_JACJOK010000053.1, read as the reverse complement.
GCAATGAGTATCGGTTTGTTTCTTTTGTTTTTCAACCTGGGTCACGTTCTCAAGTTGGGTGAACTGACTATAGAGTAAGAGTTTTAAAATGGTAATCAGGCAATTTGAAGTGTGCTGGGTTCAGGGATGGATTCACCTTCGGCAAGCCATGCTTCCAAGTACATTTCAATCACTTCTTCACCGTAAAGAATTGCTTCCTCACGAGTTTTGCCGTGAGTGCAAGGCATGACAACGCGATCGCAAAACTCTGGGATTGTGACTAGAAAAAGTTGGTCTTCATCTGACCACTGAATAACCATGCTGTATCGATTCATGAATCCTCGTCCTCCCTTAACTCTTCCCGTTCACTTAATAACTGTACTAAGGGAATTGTTGTGTTGCGCTGTTTGCCGAAATCTTTGCGATCGCCCAACGAATTTGGAGTTGAGTATCGGGGGAGAGATCGCCTCGTGATTACTCTCTCGCCCGATACTCTCATGTGCGATCGCTATTATCTGTCTTATCCCGCTCTTCCTTCTGCAACGCTGCCAAGATTTGAAAGCACCATTGCAGCAGAAAGAGCAGAAATCCTGCATTGGGATTAAGCCAAGTGGCAATACCCACTACGGCAAACTCGATTACTTTGAGCCATTTCTTTTGGTTAGAGGGCTTCATTCGCGACTCCTAAGTGCTAAGGTTTTGATACTTTTGAGATTAGGAGTTGTCAAATCGAAGAAAAATTGCCAATAAATAGAGAAGCAAATAGAAATAAATCGGTGATGAGGGCTGGCGCGGAGTGGATTCTCAGCTTAGAGCGACAGAACGACAGTTTTTAGAGGCGATCGCCCTCCAGCTAAACCTGACAGGCGATTCACTGGCGGCATTCTTGGCACGTTTTAGCCGAGAAAATGCTGATAGAGAAAATTTGACACTGGTGAGTTTTATTGCATGGAACAATAAACCAGTAGATGGCGCTCAGAAACTCCAAGATGAATTAGCGAGAATCTGCAAAGCCTTGGAGAAGAATGGTTGCCCAATTGATGGGCAGAAGACACGAGGGAGAGCGCCCAAAGGTCAAAGTCCGTGGGAGCAAGCGTATAAATGGCTCTGGGAGTCTCGTTTTCCAGAATGGCAGTATACTCAACAGCCAGTTGTAGAACAAGGAGAGACACGCGGGAACGGGCAAGCTGATATTGATGCCTTGGTTCAGCAGGTGCGATCGCGCCTCCTGCCTTTCATCACTGCCTCAGATAGTCCCATTGGCACAATGAAGATGTTGTCGGTGAATCGATCTGTGCCAGTGAACGAAATCTACATTGACCTGAATGTGTTTGAACAATTGAGTTGTTCACATTTTTCCGACTTGCGGCAGGAGTTTGACCCAAACAATCGTGAGGAGTTTGATCGCCTGGGTTTGAGCCAGGTTAAAAAGGAACGAAAGGCTGCGATCCCAGTCGTCAAAGAACACCGAAAATTGATGGTGGTAGGTAAACCGGGAGCAGGAAAGACAACGTTTCTCAAATCGTTAGCAGTCGAGTGTATTCAATCAAAGACAGAGTTATTTGCTGATTTAGTGCCGCTGTTTGTGACGTTGCGGGAGTTTGCGGAAGAGGCACGCAGAACGCAGTCCTGGAATTTGTTGGATTATTTAAGGTTGTTATTGGCAGAGCAGTGGAATGGATGCGATCGCGCCAGTGCAGAAAAGATTTTAACTCACGGACGCTCGTTGGTGTTGCTGGATGGTTTGGATGAAGTGCCTCCAGAGGATTTAGAAAATGCCATCGATGCCGTGCGGGATTTTGGGTACAAAAGCAACCGATTGGTCATCACCTGCCGAACCCAAAGCCAGCAAGAACTGGACGGTTTTACGGATGTGGAAGTAGCTGACTTTACACCGGAACAGGTCGATCGCTTTGTGGATAAGTGGTTCAAAATCGTGGATTCAGGTTCTCAGGCATCGCTTGCACCCCAGTTACAGCAGCAACTTCGAGCAGAAGAAAACAACCCTATTGCAGAACTCACGATTACACCCGTACTGCTGAATTTGATTTGTGCAGTGTTTCGGGATGAGCAAGGCAACCTACCGAAAAAACGATTTCAGCTTTATGAAAAAGGGATGCGTCATTTATTAGAGCGGCTGAAACGAACACCCATTGATGAGAGATTAACTATTGATGTCAAAGAGGAATTTTTGGCAGAACTTGCACTAACGCTATTTGAGAAAAATGACTATTTCCCAGAGCAGCAAACTTTAGAAAAGTTCATTAGAGACTACTTTGTGGTTGAGCGTTCTGTTGCTACAAGAATTTTGAAAGCGTTTGAGACAGAAACCGGACTGCTGATCGAACGCTCCGCAGGTTATTGGTCATTCTCACACCTGACTTTCCATGAATATTTTACTGCGTTAAAGGCTGATAAATTAAATCATTCAGAGATGACACAACGATTGAAGAAGTATCGTTTTGAAAAACGTTGGTATGAAGTATTTCTTCTAATTGCGGAGATCAAAGGAAATGAACAAGGATGAGTACGTGCAAGCAATGAAGCAGGAAATTGATGAATCTATTAAAGAAGATGAGAAAATTCAACATTTTCTAGTATGGTTGCATGAAAAAACAGCATCACTTGGTTCTCCCTATCAAGAATCTGCGCTAAGGGCATTCTATTGTGACATTGTTGAAGGGACAAGCGTTAATCGTGAAATATCTCGAATGCTCGACAGTAATCTCGATAAAGATATCGATGAAGTTCGAGGAATAGCCAATCAGTTCAGGGAGTTATGGGATAATGGCCAGCCTGTTGCAAGGTGGGTTTACGAGATTGAGTCAAGGGAGCCAGCATATAGCAGATTTCCTCAAATTAATTTTAAGCGCTTGGTAAATCAGGTTGACACATCGCCTGCTGTAGACATAGTAGTAGATCGAAATCTTGCGCTTGTTTGTAAGATGGAAGCGGTACAAAAAGAATATGCACGTCAAGCGATTGCTTTACTAATCCGAGAATCAGATAAGGATTTTCTGGAAAAAATGATAGATTTTACCAATATTTTTACTAGAGTTACTAAGGGAAAAGAATCAAATGTTTATTTTTATGAAGAAGATTTAAAAGAATGGAAGTCAAGGCTAACTTCCTGGTTATTTAAGTATCGAAATCTGAAGCTTGACTGGCAGTTCAGCGATGAACAGAAACAGCTGTTGAATAACTATTACGCCGCGAATAAACTATTAGTATATTGCTTAAAGGAAAGTAATGCTAGTCCAGAAGTGCAAAAGGAAATTCAAGAAACATTGTTGTTACCCATTGCTGAAATCGAAAAGCGTAAATGGCACAATGGCAAGGGCAAACTCATTTTGTCAGGAAGGATCGTTTTTTCATTCTTTACAAATTTCTTTCTTTACTGCTTTACAACTCTCTTTTTTGGCTGCTTATTAACACTAATTATCTACAGAGTTTTTGTAACTGTCTTTAAACCGATTTACCCAAATAGCGGCGGGTTATGAATTCTTTGGCAATTGCACGCACCAGAATAATCGTTACTGAAGCGAAATTTTACAGGCGGAAGGAGAAACCGCATGACCCCACTAGAACTCGCGATCGCACGCAAGTACCGAAGTCGTCAAAGTTGCGATCGCGCCCTGCATATACTTCAAGATGCCTCTGTCTCAGTAGATTCAAATCTAACTTGTCGATATACAGCATCTACGCTTAGAGAAAGTCCGACACTTTCCAGAGTGAACGTATCTCCAGACTCGTAGGGATAAAGCACCCACAAACCCTCTTCATTGCGCCTGAAGCACTCTACCCCTATCTGTTCTGACTGAATCAGCACATACTCCTGTAAAGTTTCCATCTGACGGTATCGGGCAAATTTCCCACCCCGATCAAAAGCTTCTGTAGAAGGCGAAAGCACTTCTACAATTAGACAAGGATACTGAACAAACTGATTAGAGTTTCGATCTCTAGGGTCGCAAGTCACCACCACATCAGGGTAATGATAGGGGCCATTCTCAGAGGCTTGCACCTTAACATCTGCAATATAGACTTCGCAGCCTCTCTCTTGTAAATGGCTATCTAGAGCAGTTGCTAAGTTGAGGGCGATTCGGTTGTGGGGCTTCGTCCCCCCAGTCATGGCAAAGACTTCCCCATCAATGTACTCATAGCGAATTTCTTGAATGGGTTCCCATTCCAGGTACTCTTGGGGAGTCATCTGGTTAAATTGTTGAATAGCAATCATAGTTTCTATCACTTCCCCGTAAAAGCTTTTTTGATGAGACGAGAAGCCTTAACTCAATCTTTCTCAAATTATATTTTAAAATATACCTATATAAAAATATGATTCTTACTAATTTTTAGAAAATTATCAAATTACATTTTAAGTTAATTAAACTTTGCGTAACTCTGCGTTAACCTCTGCGTACCTTTGCATTAAAAAACAAAAAAGGTGGGCAATGCCCACCCTACATAAACTAACCCTTAATACAGACAACTTGCTTCAACGTCGCCACAACTTCAACGAGATCCGCTTGATTAGCCATGACTTGCTCAATCGGCTTATAAGCACCAGGAATTTCATCCAAAACGCCCTCATCCTTGCGGCACTCTACACCATTTGTTTGCTGAATCAAATCATCCAATGTATAGACATTTTTAGCCTTATTTCGAGACATCAAACGTCCAGCGCCGTGACTGCAAGAACAGTAACTTTCAGCATTACCTTTCCCCTTAACAATGAAGGATTTTGTCCCCATTGAACCAGGAATAATGCCATAATCTTCTTCACGCGCCCGGACTGCACCTTTACGAGTCACATAGACATCTTCGCCAAAATGCACTTCTTTTTCGGCGTAGTTGTGGTGACAGTTCACTGACAGCAGAGGTTTAGTCTGCTTACCACCAGCGAGATGCTTTTCCACAATCCGCTTAAAACGCGCCATCATCACATCGCGGTTGAAACGGGCGTAGTCTTGCGCCCACTGTAAATCGTGCCAGTAGGTGGAAAATTCTGGTGTACCAGCGACAAAGTAAGCTAAGTCTGGATCGGGTAAGCGATCGCCTGCTAGTTTCGCTAGTTCCTTCGCCGTGCCAATATGGTTTTGTGCCAGCATATTGCCAATATTGCGCGAACCAGAGTGCAACATTAACCAAACAGAGTTCTCGGTATCCAGACAAACTTCTATAAAATGATTCCCGCCACCGAGAGAACCCATCTGTTTCATGGCTTTACTTTCTAGGCGTTGTACACCTGAATGTAGTTCCTTGAAATCTCGCCAACCCTGCCAGTTTAAAACTGCTTTTTCAACATCTTTATTTTCATTAAAACCAACAGGAATCGCTGCTTCTAAATCCAGACGAATTTGCTTTAGCTTTCCCTCCAATTGTTCAGCGGTAAATGGGGTTTTAATTGCCATCATCCCGCAACCAATATCCACGCCCACAGCAGCGGGCATAATTGCTTCTTTAGTAGCCACTACAGAACCCACCAAGGCACCTTTGCCAAGGTGAACATCTGGCATTAGCGCTACGTGCTTAAAAACAAATGGTAGGGATGCGACATTCTTTGCCATCTTGGTTTCATCAGAACCAAGGGCATGATTTGCCCAAGATAGCACTGGCTTTGGAGTCGAAATTTCTAACTTTTCGTAGGGCATAAACGTGTGCCAACTATAAACAAAGATCCGTATTGCCGCAAGGTTACGTCCCGTCAATAAAGCAGACTCAGATGGGATAGCTGCGGCAAAATTTGTATATTACTTTCATGCTACATATAAAATACAGTTTTGTCATCCCTAGAGACAACCCGCAGGCAGAGGTTCTGAGGTATAAGTTACATTAAGATTCGTAAAGAGGAGGTATGCTCCTCTGGTATTCACATTACCCGGATGAAATCCTATGGCGGTTGGCAAGAACTCAATCTATGAGCGCTTCTTAGCACCTGTGATTCGGATGTTCATTGATGAGAAGGGGTTACGGCGTTTTTATGAAAGCGTTGATTGGCAAAAGGAGAGCGATCGCTTCCGCAATCCCAATTTAGAATATCCTTCTTACTACAGTAGTCAAAACTTCCACGGCATAGAGGGCGGTTATCTTACCCCTGGTGCGGCAGTTTCCTACGATCCCATTACCCAGTATGTTTTGCCGCCTAACGAAGCCTGGATACGTCAAAGCTTGGTTGATGCAATTTCTGGGCAACCGCGACGGATACTGGATTTAGGTTGCGGTACAGGTTCCACAACTCTGATGTTAAAAAAGGCTTTCCCGGAAGCGGAAGTTATTGGTTTAGACTTATCGCCTTATATGCTGGTAATGTCTGAATACAAAGCCAGAAACGCTGGGGCTAATATTCAATTTCTGCATGGTAGTGCGGAAGCTACGGGGTTTCCCGATGCGTCTTTTGACTTGGTAACGGCTTCTCTGTTGTTTCACGAGACACCGCCAGAGATATCGCGTGCCATTCTGCGGGAAAGTTTCCGCTTGCTGAAGGCTGGAGGAGAGGTTTTAATACTGGATGGGAATCAGAAAACTATTCGCCAAGTTGATTGGTTGAGCGAAATTTTTGAGGAGCCTTATATTAGAGCTTACGCCGCCGATAGCGTCGATGCTTGGATGGGATCGGCAGGATTTGAAGCTGTGCAAACTCAGGATGTGTGGGCGATACACCAATTAACTAAAGGTGTTAAACCTATCGCAGTTAAGAATTCCCGGCGTACAGCGATCGCTGACATAGCTGATAATGAAGATTTGGCGGGCTTGGGTATCCCGGTTTATGGCACATTGGCATGACTTTGAAGGCAGTTCTGTTTGATTTTAACGGTGTAATTATTAAGGATGAGGCAATTCACCGGGGTCTGATTGATGAAATTCTAATTTCGGAAAATCTGCGCTCAAAACCAGGGGAATATCGGCAATTTTGTTTAGGCAGAAGCGATCGCGCCTGTCTAAAACAGATTCTCACAAATCGCGGCAGAGAAGTCAGAGACGGCTATTTAACCCAATTGGTGAACCGCAAGGCGCAAGCCTACCAGCAGGCTTTGGATAAGTTGGAAGAACTGCCAATTTATCCTGGGTTAGAGGACTTTATTCAAAAGCTGCGGCTACATGAGGTGAAACTAGCTATTGTCAGCGATGCCCTTCGTACTGAAGTAGAATTGGTGTTAAATCGCACCGGGTTACTTGAGCATTTTTCGGTTATTATTGCTGCTGACGACATCACCACCAGTAAGCCAGAACCTGATGGGTATCTCTTGGCGATAGAACGCCTCAACCTTAAAGCTTCTAATTGTCTGGCGATTGAAGATACCCCAGCCGGAATTCAAGCAGCGAGATCGGCTAGTGTGCAAGTGGTGGGAGTAGCCCATACTTACCCGTTTCATATGCTCCAGCGTTGGACTAACTGGGCTGTAGATTATTTTACCGACTTAGAAGTGGAGCGGGTGCAGCAAGTATTTTCCCGCACGACACCCCAGACAACCGCAGGTTAAAAGTAAAGTGCTAGAATAGGTAAGGCAAAAATTTAAGTTTATATTAGGGGAATTAGCTCAGTTGGTAGAGCGCTGCGATCGCACCGCAGAGGTCAGCGGTTCAAATCCGCTATTCTCCATTAACAACATCAGCTGTCGATTGACTAATTATTTGTCATCCTTGTCAAATTAGTGTCGTTTTGTCAAATTAAAGGATTTAAGCTTAGAGGAGTTTGAAAGGGAAGATGCGATCGCTTCTGTAGTAGAAGGTAAACCAGTTGTTACGGTGTGGTTAGATGTGATTTATCAGCAGGTAGTCAGCAGGTTAAGGGGGTAGAAATAATTGCAAGTTTCAAGGGTTGGCTGTTAATTTTAATCAATCTGAATGGAATCTAGGAATAGTTTAATGGTAATACTACGAAAGTAGAAAGGTTACGCTTAACTTATAAACTCTCTGATGAATCGTTTAGTTGTGTACTAAAAGAGGAATTGTAACTGTATGGCTTCAGAATTAGAAAAAGCATTTCAAGAAGACCAAGATAAATCTGCTGAAAAAACAGCGAAAGATATATTTACAAAAATAATTCAAACGAACCAATATGTGGGAGAGATTTACTCCATTAGCTACGAAACTGCCTTAGTTCAAATACACGATCATTACCGCAAGCAAGTAGGAGGAATTCCTAGCTTAAGCTTTCTCATTGCTACTCGTATTACCCCTGAAGAATCTATTGACTACAAAACTGAAGACGCATCTGTGCTGCTTTTACGTGTTATGGATGCAGCTCCACTTCCTAATGCTCCAGAAGCTGAACGGGTTAGAGTGGAAGCCGCTCAGAGAGCGAGTGGAGAAGATACACACTGGGACAGCCCAGGAATGATGGATGGACAAACTCATAATCTCTTGTCTTTTGCTGGTGTTAAGTGCAAAGTCATTGGTACTTTCTTTTTAGATCAAGCATCTGAGATGGGAGAAGTTGATTCTTTAGCGTTGCGTTTTGGCAGTGATATTTCTAATTACTATCCAAATAGAGGTTTGAAAGTTTACAAACCTAATAGCAAAGCTTTATCGCTTATAGTCAATTATCGAGAGCCAGAGCGTAAACAACACCAAACTAATCAATCAGTTATTGTAGGTAAAATACGGTACGCATCGACTAATCGTTCATTTCAGGGTGTGTCAGATGTAGAAGTTGAGCTTCTCCCAGAAGATTTACTTGGGCAAAAAACAGCTTTATTTGGTATGACTAGAACGGGGAAATCTAATACTACAAAAATCATTATTCAATCTGTTTTTAATTTAAGATTTGCAACTGAACACCCACATCGCATTGGTCAGATAGTTTTTGACCCAAATGGTGAATATGCGAATGAAAACGAACAAGATACGAATCAACAAAAAAACCCTTCAGCCATAAAGAACGTATGGAAGTCTAATACTTCTGGGAAAGAAGAAGACATTGTAACCTATGGAATTTTGCGTCATCCTAACGACCCAAAACGTAAGTTGATGCTTTTGAATTTTTTCGTTGAAGAAAATCTTCAAATAGGAAAAGAAATTATTGATGCTACGTTAGCTGGTGGGGATTCAATATACATTAAAAATTTTCGGCAGGTAGTTTTTGATCGCCCTGATGAAAATGACTACAGGGCTATGACAAGATATAAACGTCGTGTACTTGTTTACCGAGCTTTGCTAAAAAAAGCAGATTTTGACCCTCCTAACAATATTCAACCGGACACTAAAAAGTTATTTAATCAGGAACTGATATCAGCTTTAGAAAGAAGTGCAGTAATAGTAGATGATACTGGTAATAAACACGTTTTAAATGCTAATTACGAGTCAGCCGCGAAAATTCTTCAGAAGGAAAAACCTACATGGTCAGAGTTGGCAACAGCATTTGAGTATCTTTACAATTTTATGAGTGATAAAAATAGTAGATATCAGGAATTTGAGAACTGGTATATTACAGAACGCAAACAAGCATCTGGAGACCCTTGGGCAGATGAAGATTTAAAGAAACTGCTTGAAATGTTTACTCGTCCTAACGGTTCTAAGCAAATCGGCAAAGTCCGTAATCAGCACACCAGTACTACAACCACTGATTATGCAGAGGAAATATATCAACATTTGAAAGACGGGAAATTAGTAATTATTGACCAATCCAGTGGCGAACCCGATATCAATAAATCATCTGCTGATAGGTTAATGAGGCATATTTTTCGTGAAAACCAAAGCCTCTTTCGCCAAGGAGAAAAAAATATACCTGAAATAATTGTTTATTTGGAAGAAGCTCATAACCTTTTGCCAGCAGGTACAGATATGGATTTGAAAGATGTCTGGGTACGCACGGCAAAAGAGGGAGCAAAATATCACATTGGCATGGTATATGCTACTCAAGAAGTTAGTAGTATCCAAAAGAATATTCTCAAGAATACAGCAAACTGGTTTATTGGACATCTTAATAATACAGACGAGACTAGAGAACTCCGTAAATACTATGACTTTGAAGATTTTGAGTCATCAATACGTCGCGCTCAAGACAAAGGATTTCTTCGAGTTAAAACACTAAGTAATCTTTTTGTTATTCCAGTACAAATTAAAAAGTTTGAGGTATAGACAGTGCCATACGAAGGAGAATTCGCCCAATATAAACCTTTACGCCGTCTTGTAGAAAGTGAACGTGTTCAAAAGTTACTTGGTAGCTACAAAGTTAGAACTCCATCTGATAACACTAACTCTCTACACATACTCCAGCCAATAGAAATTAAACCAGGCGATTGGATACCAGAATTATTGATAGCAATTGATGGGAGTCATGCCGAAGTAGATATAAAAAATGGCTTTCCTGGTGCAGAAGCTTCCTATGTAACAGTAGCTTCGGTAATTTTGGACGTTGCCAAGATGCAAAAGCTTGACCAACAGCGCCCCGTAAATCCTAAAGAATTTAAAACTATAGAAAAAGCAGAGTCTATCGATTGTGCTTTACCAGGTTGTAATGTGATTTGTGAAGGTGAGAAATCAGCTAAAGACTCATTGAGAAAATCAATATTTGAAATTTTGAGTTCAGTAAAGATGTCCGAAGATGGGGAATCTTTACTAGATACTTATGAGGCTCTTTTAAAGTATAAACCCATAACAGATAGGACTCAAAAATGTCCTTACGAAGATTGTCCACAAAACAATGATTATTTGCGAGGGGATGGTCAATATACTTGCTCATGTGAACTAGCACGTTCTTTATATTCTACTGATGCTTTACGCATACATGAAAGGATGAATCCTGCTGGTACTAATGGTTCTATATTTGGTGAAATAATGCAAGTCTGGGAACGATTGTGGATGGTACATATTTTAAGAACATTAGAGTATAAAAAATGGCTTTCTAGTTTACGTAGGTTAGCAATTATCTTAGATGGTCAATTAGCTGTCTTTGGACAACCAGCATGGATTAGTCAAGCTATATATCAGGAATTATGCCGAATTAATACTGTAGCCAAGCAATTTACGGATGGAAAAGATATTCTTATCCTTGGAGTAGAAAAAACAGGAACCTTTGTAGAACATTTTGAAAATTTGGACAAAAAAGAAAATGGTGGGTTTGGAAACTTTCCGTCTCAATCAGTTGGATTATTAACAGACTCATACATTAAACAAAATATTATTTTTTCGGATAGCACAAGACCTTATGGTGATGCTACTTACTTTGGGCGCAAGCTTTTTTATAAAACTAAGTGTGGAGCGCGTCTTGTAGTAACTTTACCTTTTCTAGCTCCTCAACATAGAGATTTAACTCAAGCTGAACAATCTCTTTATCCACGTCTTGCAGATGCGATAGGACTTCTAGATAAGTTGGTTTCTTCTCGTTTCCCTAATGCACTGGTTCCTTTAGTTTCAGCAAATGCAGAAGCTGCTATTCCTCTCCGTCTTGGCAATAAAGTTTTAGAAAAGCTTGCACAAGAACTTATGGCGGACAGTGGAAAATGATTAGTAAAGCTACCGATAAACTCAGCTTAAGTACAGCCATAGGTAGATGGTCTGGTTTAGGCCCATACTACGCTATGTTTCCTAAAGAGTTTGCATTTCATGTTGTTGAAAAGTATTCAAAACTAGGAGATGCAATTATAGACCCATTCGCAGGTCGTGCATCAAGTGTTTATGCAGCAGCAGCGATGGAACGCTCAGGTGTTGGTATTGAAATCAATCCTGTCGGTTGGCTTTATGGTTTTGTAAAACTGAAACCTGCATTAAAAGTTAATGTAATTAAAAAAATTAAAAATCTCGGTAATTTAGCTAGTTCTATTGAAACGCAACGATTAGAGGCTCTGCCTGAGTTTTTTCATTTTTGTTATTCGCCAAAGGTATTGAGTTATTTATTGACGGCTCGTGATGAACTTTGTTGGAAGAGTAGTAGAGTTGATGCAACGCTCATGTCTATAATATTAGTCCACTTACATGGAAGGAGAGATCAATCACTATCAAATCAGATGCGCCAAGGCAAATCTATGAGTCCAGATTATTCAATAAATTGGTGGAAAACAAAGCAGTTAACACCTCCAGATATAGATCCAGTTGAGTATTTACTAAAACGTGTCGAATGGCGTTATGCTAAAGGAATTCCTAACTTGATAAATGGCAAGGTTATACTAGGAGATAGTACATTGTTAATTGATAAGCTAAAAAATAAAGTTTCGGGCAGTATACAAAAACCTTTTAATCTTCTATTTACATCTCCTCCATATTACAAGCTAACCAATTACCACTATGACCAATGGCTACGTTTGTGGATGCTTGGTGGTTCAGATACGCCTGTTTGGATTAGTGATAAATGGCAAAATCGATTTGAATCTAAAAGTGCATATTGTGAACTATTAGAACAAGTATTTAGCCAATGTGCTGAAATTATGGATAGCAAAGCAACAGTATATGTCAGAACTGATGCTAGGGATTTTACCAAACAAACTACATTGGAAGTATTGCGTGAAGTATTCCCAGAAAAATCTATTCAAATAGTGTCTCAACCATATAAAAAGAATACCCAAACAGCTTTATTTGGTGATAAATCAAAAAAACCTGGTGAAATTGATATTATTATGCAGTCTTGAGATATTTAGTAAGGTTTTTGCAAGTCAGCCATATTTTTAAACGGCATAAAACACCTCTAACACCAACCATCCGCCCACAAAGCCGGAATCTTAAACCTTGCCCCACAGTTGGGACATTCAGAAAGTAAACTTAGCTGGTGGCGATCGCACGGTTCAAGCAAACTCTCGATAATTTATAGCTTCAGTTTCGCCTCATGTGAGAGTTCCGTCACAATTCCAGAGGCATCAGCATTATCTGTCGCCATATTTTAACAATAGTGTGTAATTGCAACATAGTGCCATTACACTGATAGCGACAAACAATTTGTCAAAGATGATCATAATCTTTATTTCTAAACTTGGACATATAATTTGGCAATTTTCTGAAATACGACACTTAATTTGTCAATAAAACCCAAACGAGGGTAGATATAGTAAAATAGCCTGTAACCTTTGTATAGTAATGGTTACAGGCTTAAATTTATTTATATCAAATAATTTGGTAACACAACAAATAATTAGTCAATCGACAGGCGTTACTGTGTCCGAAGTAATTAGCGCTAACATTGAGCCAATGTTATTGGAGGATACATTATGGCTCAAGTGTCAGTCGCTACTCTCCTGCTACTAGGGTTCAGCCTGTTCGCTACTGCAACCCGCGCCCAAGAGCATACTGCTATAACTCGTCTGGTTATGCGCGATCGCACCATTACCATCACTTCAGATTCAAACGGGTTGCTATACTCAGTTAGCACACAGGATGGTACTGTGCTTAATGCCAATCTCAGAGAAGAACAGTTACAAGCAAAGTATCCTGATGTGTATGAGAATGTTCGCCCAGCCATCGCCAGTGACAAAGTGACGGATAGTGTTATCCCTTGGGCTGGGATGTAGTCCTTTCTTAGATTGGCAGAACCTATACAGAGATAGCCCCAGTCCTTTAAAGTGGACTGGGGCTATCTATTAGGGCTAAAAGGGTTTAGTCTTAAAGCTTAGTAGCGGTTAGAGAAATTGCTATTTCTCCGACCACCGCCACCACCACCACCAAAGGATGAACCTCGGTCTTCGCGGGGCTTAGCTTTATTAACTTTCAGGTCGCGACCCATCCATTCAGCGCCATCAAGCGCTTCAATGGCTGCGGTTTCTTCAGCATCCGTACTCATTTCCACAAAAGCAAAGCCGCGCATGCGACCTGTTTCGCGGTCAGTAGGTAGCTGAACCCGCTTGACACTACCGTATTCTGCAAAAACACCACTGAGGTCTTCTTGTGTGACTTCGTAGGAAAGATTGCCTACATAAATTGACATAGATTTTCTCCAAAATCAAAGCTTTGTAGAGATTTAGATTTCGGAGACAAGCCTGTCAAAACTAAAAGGAAAATGCCTGTCAATTCTAAAAACAAACGCTGCTACCGAACTTATTCTCACCTACGATACTAGCACAGTCTAGAGCTATGGGTGGGAGAGCTAAAAAAACGTTACAAAACGCAACATTTAGGATGATGAAGTGGAACAAAGCGATCGCCTGATACTATATCTAGATTGGTAAATCCTCGCCAGTACACGATTTCAGGATTTTAACTGTGGCAAATCCATATACCCAATCGTGTTGAGAGTTGGGCGATCGCGTGTCACAACTGGCTCCGAAAGAGATAAAGCCGAGGTTAGTTACAAGCCTCAACAAGAAAGAGAATGGGGCAGTTGACTTAAAACCCCCTAAATGCCAAAAATTGATTTAAAACAGATAAAACCTTTTGCTAGACTGACTTGTAGCGTTATATATTTATTGGTATAATAATATTTAGCATGGTCAGAAATCATATTTAAGCGACAGTTATTACAGATTTTTACAGGCAAAGTTCCCTTGCCTGGGGTAGAGGGGATAATGAAACGGCGAGAAAACTGAGAAAGCGAAACCCCCTACCCTCCATTTTTGTCAAGTTATTATTCACTTTGTTAAGTATTTTGTAACTATTGTTTCAACTTGTGCGATCCCATTTTTGCTATTACCAGATAAGTTATCGTGGAAAACTAAAGGAATAATTAAGTAGAGGCAGCGAACCGTAACCACCGCCTCCCACCGTACAAATAAAACCAGTTACCACCGATTCCACCGCCAAGCACAAGTATCCGCCAAAAGGAGACTGTATGACTCCCACAATGCTACGTCAGCTTTGGACTGTAATTGAGACCACTCAGGCCAATATGCTGTTGAAATTAGACGATGCCAACTTGGTACAGTGGCTACTCAAGCAGATAAAACAACAGCGATCGCTCAATTCCGATGAAGCCAACATAATGAGTGACTATCTGCACTCTAAGCTCTCCTTGATTCGGGATCTGGCTCAAGAGCGTCAGTCTGTATGGCAAGAAACCCACTAGAAGGCTCTGATGGAAAAAAGAATTCTTCGGCATTAGAAAAAGAGACGCGATGTTCATCGCGTCTCGAATGCTTTTATGGAGCCGGAGGGCGCGTTGGGAAAGACAGTTTCTCCGGGGGAGAATCTGGCGGTGAGATAGTCCGAGAGGAATTATCAAGCGTCCGCGACACCAAAACATAGCCCAAATAAGCGGGTAAAGACATAGCAATAACAGCTGCGATTGCGTAAACCCCAGTACGCCGCCTTAACCTAGTCCCATAATGGCTACGGTAAGGGTCATAAGAAAGCGATTCCGATGGAATAATGTCCCGCATAGCGATCGCTCGCTTAAACCGCACCCGCCGATCGTCAAGTTTTTCTAACAAAATCCAGCCAGATTGCGCCTCTTCTTCACACAGCTTTTGAAAAATAGCTGAACTGCGAAACAAATCAGACGAGGCGCGCACAATTTTAAATTCCCAGCCCATCATCCGCGGTTCTTTGGATGCTCCCACAGAACCGCCGTTAGAAGAGAGCAACTCTGCTGGTGCGGAGTCTTGTTTAGATTCATAACGAGTCAAAGTTTCTTCCTCCTCCTCATCTTGCTGACGTGTAACCACCTGCTGCCAGCGCATCCATCCGCTCAGCATCACTGCATCCATTCCCAAACTTCCAACCAACAGGCTGCCAAAAATAACTTCGAGCATATTTCTATAGCTAATGGTTCCTAGCTAATAGCTAATGACAATTGACAATAAGCTATTAGCTATTAGCCACTAGCCATTGACTAACGGTAAATAACCTTCAACCAAGCAATCTGAGCCAACTGTGCGCCAACGGACGCGCTCTAAGGTCAGAGCCTCGGTCATAGTTGCCAACCCCAAATCCCCCACCGGAGAGGGAGCCGCCTTACCACCGACAATTTTGGGAGCAATGAAAGCGAAAATTTTTTGCACTGCTCCTTCTGCGATCGCTCGTGCTGCTAAAGTGCCACCACATTCCCACAGCACCGAAAGTAATCCCTGCTCATATAAATATGCCATTGCCTTTGTCGGTGTCAGCCCAGTTAGCTCTACCACGGTTACACCCTTTTTCAGCAGCAGCTGTTGGAAATCCGGATTAGCTCCTTGCTCTGTTAACACTAAAGTAGGAGCCACCGCTGTCTCCCACACATGAGCCTCTGCGGGTAAATCCAGAGATTGGCTCATCACTACCCTTAAAGGATTGCGAGTCTCAGTTTGATGGCTTGTTAAGTGGGGATTATCCCGACGGACAGTATTGCCGCCCACAATCACAGCATCGCAAGACCCCCGAAGAGTACGATGCACCTCATTTCGGGCATCAATGCCTGTGATCCAGGCGCTGTGGCCCGTAGTAGTGGCAATCTTGCCATCCAGAGTCATCGCGTATTTCAAAATGCCAAACGGACGGTGGTAAAGAACGCGATGGATAAAAGCCTCATTGAGCTGCTTGCAGGCTTCCTCTTCCACCCCTACAACTACTTCTATCCCCGCCTGTCGTAATCGCTCAATACCTCCCCCGGACACGCGCGGATCGGGGTCAACCATACCCACCACCACCTTACTCACACCAGCTGCTACCAACGCTTCAGAACAGGGAGGCGTCCGCCCGTAGTGATTACAAGGTTCCAGATTGACATAAATTGTGGCTCCTTTGGCGCGATCGCCCGCCTCCCGCAATGCAAATACTTCTGCGTGGGGATGACCTGCCCCCGGATGAAACCCTTCGCCCACAATCTGCCCATCCTTGACAATTACAGAACCTACTAGAGGATTGGGAGCCGTTCTTCCTCTGGCGCTTAGGGCTAGTTCTATGCACCGCTGCATCATGGCGCTATCATTGAGGGTTACAGGCGACTCGTGTTGGGCGTCTTTGGGAAATTTATCCATGAGTTTGCTGTCCTGGCTACACCTGAGTTTAATTAATTAAGAGGTAAGCCAGCATAAGATGGCGATGGGATATGCTGGAGGCTGTTTCTAGGCCGCAAGCGATCGCTTGTTATTTCTATAAAAATGTCTAATATAAATTCTCTTCTAAATCCTCTAAAAACTTATGTTACACCTGTTAAGGTAAATAAACGTGTCTAAAAGTTGATATCTGTAACGTCTTATGAAAGGCACAGCACCCTCAGTTTCGCAACCACCCCAGTGTTACCAACGTCAAGCCACTTCCCCGTATTACCCCGAACTGACGGTGTTTTGCGACTTTGACGGGCCCATCGTAGATGTTTCCAGACGCTACTACACAACTTATCAGTTAGCCTTAGCTGAAACTCAAGAGCTGTACCAAGCTCAGGGTGAAATCTTGCCGATTACAATGCTCAAGTTAGAGCAGTTTTGGCAAATGAAGCAAGAGCGCGTCCCAGATGTGGAAATTGCCATGCGCTCCGGCTTAGCTGGAGAGCAGATAGATATATTTTTGCAGTGCGTGGTAAACCTTGTGAATCAACCAGCACTGTTACAAAAAGACAAGATGCAGCCTGGAGTAAATTGGGCGCTGCCGTTGCTACATTCTCAGGGCTTTAAGCTGGTATTAGTGACGTTGCGCTCTTCATCTCAAGTCACCCAAATCTTGCAGAATTACGGTTTGGCGCGGCTGTTTAGTGGCATTTATGGAACCGAAGACGATGATGCTGCGTATGTAAACTACGCCCACGTGAAAACGCAACTTTTAGAAAAAGCTATAGCCCAACACTCTCAGCCGAAAAGCGAAAGCTCATTAGCCTGGATGGTAGGCGATACCGAAGCCGACATCTTGGCAGGACAAGCAGTCTCAATTCCCACAATAGCTCTAACTTGCGGCATTCGCTCTCGCCAAAGATTACAGCAGTTTCAGCCAACTTGCATTCATAGTGACTTACTTTCGGTCGCACATTACCTGCTAGAAGTCAATAGTCCTAGGCTAATGCCTAAGTGCTAATAGTTGAACAATTAGCACTTAGCAACTTTTCAAGATTGCTGCAACAAATTCATCTGCTGCCACCAACGATTCAACGGATAGTAAACTACTGGGGCCCAGAGACTGCTGAGAATGGCGCTAGAGAGGGCGATGCGCTGGTGATAAGTCCAAATTGCTGCCAGAGTGCGATCGCTCCCGATAGTGAACTGAATTGCGCTCACCGTCTCCGCCACAACTGCCATCGCGAACACAATTAACGCCACAGAAATAAAATCTTCCTCAATATACCGCTGCTTTTGAATCCGAGCCGTTAAAATTCCTACTACGGCCAGACTCAAAGCATGACTGGGTTCTGGTGAGGTCATTCCATCTTGGATCAGTCCCAACACCAAACCCGCTACAGCACCTTGAACAGCTGTTCGCTTCACACTCCAAGCCACCACCCAAATCAACAACCAATTGGGGGCAATTCCTAATAACTCCATTCCAGGTAGGCGAGTCGGCAAGATTAGCAAGCACAGCACCACAGAACCAACGGTTACTGCCCAGTTGACAATTTGACGCGCCCAAGGTGACAAATTAGAAACCTTAATCATTAGTTATTAATTATTAGTTATTAATAAATTGTCATTAGCTAATTGTTCAAGAGCCATTAACTATTAGCCAATAACTAAACAAATTTATTTGGGATATATTACCACCCACTCCAAATAACTAATCGGCGCTGTCACCTTAATAATTGCTTCAGGAGCCGGGGTTTTTTCCAAATTTACAGACTCGACGCGACCCAGTGGCAAGCCTGGGGGGAACAGTTTGCTGACAGAGGATGTTGCCACAACATCGCCCCGCCGGACATCCGGTACTTTGTCAAAAAACTGCATCACCACTCGATTAGAGCCGTATCCCCGAATATAACCCATAACGCGGCTGCGGCTAACCACCGCGCCCACGCGACTGCTAGGGTCGCTGATCAGCAAGACGCGGCTGGTATTGGGTGTCGCTTTCACGACGCGACCTATCAAGCCACCTGTACCCATAACAATAAAGTCTTCCTGGATGCCATCTTCAGTGCCACGCCCCAAAGTGACCTGTTGCCACCAATTGTCCGGGGTACGCCCGACTATTGGCGCGGTTATCGCCTTTTGTTTCCTTTGTTGTACATAACCTAGAAGCTCTTGTAACTTCTGATTTTGGTTTTGCAGTTCGGTCAGGCGATCCTGCAATTCTTGTACGCGGGCATTCTCTCTAAGCTCTTGTGGCGGGGCTTCAGTTTGAAAGGGACGGGTAAGCAACTGGTAAACCTCAAACACGGCTGCCCCTTGGGTTTGCCGGATTAACCAGGCACTCCCAATAGCTGTCCCCGCCACCATAACTTGTATGCCGTGCCGAACCCACCAGCGACGCAGTGTATACATTTAGCTATCAGCTTTTTGTCTGTTATTCGTTGTCCGTTGTTCGTTGTCCGTCGTTCATTGTCCACTGTCGTTTGGCATTTGAAAGTTTGAAGGTTGGAAAGTTGTCGCCTGACAACGTTTCAACGTTCCAACATTCCAACTTTTGCCTGACTACTGACCACTGACCGCTGACTGCTACATACTGCGCGATCGCCCACTAAAGACCCGCTCCAGTTGTTTGAAGTTCTCTAACACTCTACCTGTCCCTAGCACCACGCACGACAGCGGATCTGCCGCTACGTGAGTAACAATGCCCGTTTCATGGCTGATTAGCGTATCCAGCCCCTTCAACAAAGCACCGCCACCAGCTAGCATGATGCCTCTATCGATAATGTCGGCTGCTAGTTCCGGAGGAGTTCGCTCTAAGGTTCGCTTCACCGCATCCACAATCACTGAAAGCGGTTCAGACATACTTTCGCGAATTTCCGGCCCCTTGATAGTAACAGTTCGGGGCAAGCCAGAGAGGAGGTGTAAACCCCTCACCTCCATGATTGCCTCTTCATCAAAACTGGTGGGGTAGGCAGAACCAATCTGAATTTTGATTTCTTCAGAGGTACGTTCCCCGATTACCAGGTTGTGGACTTTTTTCATGTACTGCATGATAGCTTCCGAAAGCTCATCACCAGCCACGCGCACCGACTCACTTAAAACCGTTCCTTGTAAAGAAAGCACGGCAACTTCAGTTGTGCCGCCACCAATATCAATGATCATGTTGCCCGTAGGCTCTGCCACTGGTAGTCCAGCGCCAATAGCCGCAGCAACAGGCTCATCAATTAGGTAAACATCTCTGGCACCAGCCTGAGATGCTGCCTCCATAACGGCTCGGCGTTCTACGCCAGTGACACCCGAAGGAATACCGATTACAATCCGAGGAGAGACTAATGCTCTGCCTTCATGAACCCGCCGGATAAAATGCTTAAGCATTAGCTCGGCAGTGTCGAAGTCGGCAATGACACCATCGCGAAGGGGGCGCAAGGCCACCACGTTGCCGGGAGTTCTTCCCAACATTTTTTTCGCGTCTTCCCCCACGGCCAGCGGGGTTTTAGTGTCCATATCCATAGCAACCACAGAGGGTTCTTGGAGAACAATCCCTTTGCCGGATACATAGACCAGGGTATTAGCAGTACCCAAGTCGATACCCATGTCCCGGGATAAGGAAAAGCGACTGAAAAGACCCACTCGTTTCTACGCCCCCAAAATGAAATGCTGTTGTGTGTGACGGAATCTTAACGGAAATGGAACCGAGGTGGATTCTATTACGTTTTCTATCCTGAGTCTAGTCAGGAAGAAGAATTCTTTATGTAAATTTGCCTCAAACTGATTTCCAAGCATGATTCTAATCCTCAAAGAGTAAATCAGGATAAAGTTAATTTGAGACTAAGATTTCAGTTCGCTAAAGTATACTTAACTATACGCGAGTACAAATGTACTAAAAAATTCTTATGACTCTGAATGTTGTAACCCTGGTAGGGCGTGTAGGTGGAGATCCGGATGTTAAGTATTTCGAGTCAGGGAGCATTAAGTGTAAGCTGACGCTGGCAGTAAGAAGGCGATCGCGCAATAACGACCAGCCGGATTGGTTCAATTTAGAACTTTGGGGTAAAACGGCGGAAGTAGCTGAAAACTTTGTCCGTAAGGGCAGCTTGATTGGAGTGCAAGGCTCGTTAAAGTTTGATACTTGGAGCGATCGCAACTCAGGAGCTACCCGTTCTACACCCGTCATTAAGGTAGATCACCTGGATCTATTGGGTTCTAAGCAAGACACTGATGCTAGTGCGGGCAGCTATAACGATAGCGAGTTCTAAAAATTAAAAATTCAAAATTTAAAAAGAAGAATTACCCTTTTAAATTTTGAATTTTTAATGCTTTATCCCTAGATTAATAACTAATTTGCAAGGTAACTGATGCCTCTACCTCTTGCTCGCCGCCAATTACGGGAGTGGTTTTTGCTAGACTCTCAGACCGCATACCCATATCAGCTATGGGGATTGGCCGTGGCGGCGGTACAACAGCGCCATTGACTTGAATGTTAACGATTTCCTTACGAGTGAGATTTAGGGAACTCAAAACAGCATCAGCTTGGGCTTGGGCATCTTGGGTAGCTTCGCGTAGAGCTTGTTTTTGAGCAGACGCGATCGCGCTATCATCAGCTACAAAACTTATACCATCAATCCGGGTTGCCCCTGCTTTAACCGCTTCATCCAGAAGGGTTCCGGCTTTTTGAGTATCAATCCGAAAGCTGACAATATTGGTAGCACTATACCCAGTTAGACGCTGGACATTGTTCTCGTAGCTGTAAATCGGATTGAGGCTAATGCCAGTAGTTTCTAATTTCTCCACATTACGAGATTTTAGCAACTCCACCACAGCAGCTGAGCGTCGGGCAGCTTCCTGCTGCACATCCGCCGCAACTTTCCCCTGAACTTCCACCCCCAGCCGCACCTGCGTCAAAGTTGTGGGAATATTTTCGACACCTCGCCCACTAACAGTCAGGGTTCGCAGCATTTTTTCTTGGGCAACAGCTCTTGTAGCAATACTCAAGCTAAGCACACTTAATACTAACGATATCAGCCCAGCCTGCTTCCAAAAACTAGACGCAAAAGTTAGATTCATAGATTCTCCTCACAGACATAACCGCTTGTAATGCAGTTTGAATGTTCTCACTGTGCCACTACAGCAGCCAGAAAGTGTAAACAGTTACAGTTTTGGCAACTGAACTAAAGATACTTTTAAGGCGATCGCACTAGCCGGTACAAGTATTTATACTCAATAATAAAGACCAAGCTCAAATCCAACTAATTAGGCTGAGTGAGGAATCGCTAAGAGCGATCGCACACCCTAGAGAGCAATCATCTTGTAGCCTAGTTCACTCCAATTCCATAGCCGAATCGACGCAGGGATTTGTAAAGAAGCTTGTACAGTGAGAAGAATGAATTATGCAGACCCAATGGAGATAGTTTCAACTGCCTGGGTGAATTTTATCACCCCATTCTCATTTCCACTTTGGAACAAAACCATTCCTGTGCTGGCAACAGCAACACCAGAAGCAGAAAACGCCCCACTCGTCCTAGCAGGGGTACTGCTGAGTCTAGTCGTAATTTACCTTGCCAGCAAAATCGGGGGAGAATTATCTAACAACATCGGCTTACCGCCCGTCTTAGGCGAATTCGTCGGAGGCGTGGTGGTGGGTGTCTCCGCCCTGCATCTGTTGGTATTTCCAGAAAGTGGTGCAGACAGTTCCAGTTCTGTAATTATGTCTTTCCTCCAATCCACTGGGGGGTTAAGTCCCGACGCAGCAGTAGGCGTGTTTCAAACCGAAAGCGAAGTCGTGTCCGTTCTGGCAGAACTGGGCGTGATCATTTTGCTATTTGAAATTGGACTGGAATCGAATTTCAGGGAACTGATGGATGTTGGTATCCAGACGGTACTCGTAGCAGTAGTCGGGGTAGTAGTACCATTTGCCGCAGGTACTGCGGGACTGATGATCTTATTTGGCATTCCAGCGGTACCAGCGATTTTTGCGGGTGCAGCTTTGACTGCAACCAGTATTGGTATTACCTCCAAAGTTCTATATCCCCAATTTCCTGTAACTCTTACCCACAGACAAGTGACAACTAACAACTAACAAATAAAGGCTTTTAGAGAAACTTAAGTCATTGTCTCAACGTCCTTGGGGCGTGACTCAATGAATTCAAAAGTTTTCTCGCTAGAGGGAATTTTGAGTAACCGATGTAGCGATGGGCAGCATAAGGACACTTAATTGCCAAACACCAGGGGCAAAAATTTACGACACATGAATCCAGTTCGATAGGGCATCTCCAAAGATGGCAAGTAAAATCAGCCAATCCTGCTTAATGTTCTGCATTGCTGCCGCAGTCGTGGTATCGTTCAACCCAGTCTAAAATCATTAACTTGGCTACGCCATGCCCCGGATGCGACTTGATCGCACCCGAAATAGGACTAGAGCGTACAGACCGCTTTAACTCGGTCTTTACCTTTCTTTTGGAGAAACGATAGTGAGACTTTACTGGCTATTACCCAGTTGTTTGAGCCTTTTTCTGGTTACATCTCCCGCTTTTGCGGCAAAACTGGTTTCGTGGCGTTTTGATGCTAATCAAAACCGGCTGGATTTTAGGACTGACGATGGGGTGCAGCCGAAAGCGCAGCTTTTGGCTAATCCTTCACGTCTGGTAATCGATTTGCCTGGTACAACTTTCGGACGCCCAACGGTGACTCAGCAGTTGGCGGGGGCGTTACGCAGTTTGCGAGTGGGGCAGTTTGAGGGTAATGTTACTCGCCTGGTGATTGAATTAGACCCTGGTTATACGCTTGATCCGGAACAAGTAGTATTTCAGGGAGCTTCCCCCAGTCAGTGGTCGGTACAATTACCAAAACCTCAACGAGTTTCACAATTACCAAATTCTTCTGCTAGACCAACTCTAGTAAATTCTTCGTTCTCCTCGATACGGCCAACTTCTCCGAGTAAGCCAACTTTGGGAAATTTGTCGCCGTCCTCTGGATTCAATCGATCTTTAAGCAGTCAAGCAGCCGCCAGCCCAGCTGGGTCAGTTGCTCAAATTGAAGATATACAGGTGACGAATGATGGGTTTTTCTTGCGGACAAATGGCGATCGCCCTTCAATTATTAAGGTAAAGCGGAGTAGCGATCGCCGCAATATTACCTTTGACATCCAAGGCGCTACCATATCCCGTAGTCTCTCATCGCCAGAGTCGCGGGTGAATCGTTATGGTGTCAGTCGCATTCTCTTATCTCAGGTGGATACTTCACCTTCAGTCGTCCGCGTGACGATGAACGTGACCAAGGAAAGTCCCGACTGGCAGGCAAGCGTCAGCGGTTTTGGCGGTATTGTGCTATTACCGCAGGGAACTACTGCCGGAAACATTGAAAGCCCGACTTTGGCTGGGAATCAGCCTTCTCCTTTCAATGCCCCAACTCGAACGGTGCCAACAACGCCAACAACGCCAACAACGCGCCGCGATGGTGAGGTGGCAACGATTCAGTCGGTTGAACTCTCCGGAACTCAATTATTCATCAGAGCAGATCGGTCTGTAAAATTTACTGGTAAATGGGATGGCTCAGCTGGGGCCTACCGAATTACTATTCCTTCTGCAACTCTGGCTGAAAGAGTCAAAGGGCCAACTCTAGATGCTAAGACTATGGTGCGGCGGGTGCGTCTTGTACAGCAAGACCCTCGTACTGTGGTAGTTCTGGTGCAACCGGGAGATGGGGTGCAGATTGGTGAACTCAATCAGTTGACTGACCAGCTATTAGCACTACAACTGCAACGCGGTCGCTTTAGCTCGGTGCTTCCCCGTCCTGATACAATTCCCGTCCCGGCACCGGAAACTAATAATCCCCCAGAGTTTTCACCCCGCCCTCGTAACGGACGATTGGTGGTGGTGGTAGACGCTGGACACGGAGGCAAAGATCCCGGAGCTATCGGCGTTGGTGGACTCAAGGAGGTAGATGTCATTTTGCCGATTGCACGGCAGGTGGAGGCGTTGCTAGAGCGGCAGGGTGTTCAGGTGGTGATGACGCGAAAGGATGACTATTTCGTAGACCTGCAACCGCGAGTGACAATGGCTGAACGGGCAAACGCCGATTTGTTTGTCAGTATCCACGCCAATTCAATCGGTGGTCGTCCAGATGTGCAAGGGCTAGAGACTTACTATTACTCTAGCGGCGGGCGTTTAGCTCGAACCATTCACAACAGTATTTTGCAGGCTACTGATGCTAAAGATAGAGGGGTGAGGCAGGCGAGATTTTATGTACTTAGAAAGAGTTCTATGCCATCTGTGTTAGTGGAAGTTGGTTTTGTTAGTAACCGACAAGAGGCGGCGAAACTTGCCTCGCCTGATTACCAGAGTCAGATGGCACAAGCGATCGCTCGCGGTATTCTACAGTACATTCAACAAAATCTTTAAGCCTCGGTTAAGAGCCTTGGTTCGTGGTGAGTGGGGAGTGATCGATTGAAAATGAACAGCAAACAAGAAGGACACATAAATGGACAAAAAAGCAATGAAATATTACAAAGAAGCAGAATAGGGGTTTTTGATAGCGGTGTCGGTGGTCTGACTGTATTGAGAGAACTCTACCGACATCTGCCTAATGAGTCGATTCTTTATTTTGGCGATACGGCTCGACTGCCCTACGGTACCCGCTCTCAAGCTGAAATTTTGCAGTTTGTGCGCGAAATTCTGATCTGGATGGTAGATCAGGGTGTCAAAATGGCGATCATGGCTTGCAACACCAGTTCCGCTCTGGCGTTGGAAGCAGTGCGGTCTGAGTTCGACCTACCGATTTTAGGGGTCATCTTGCCTGGGGCGCGTGCTGCGGTTGGGCTGGGTAAACGGATTGGTGTGATTGCTACCCCAGCCACGGCTGCCAGTAATGCCTATCGCCGCGCTATTTTAGAAGTTGATGCTACTGTCTCTGTCTGGCAAGTGGGTTGTCCAGAGTTTGTGCCGCTAATTGAGCAAAACCGCATTTATGACCCGTACACCTTAGAGGTAGCGCGGGAGTACCTAGCACCTTTGCTACAATATCGAATCGACACGCTGGTTTACGGCTGTACCCACTATCCTCACTTGGCACCGATTCTTAAGACAATTCTGCCCAGGTCGGTTAACCTTTGCGATCCAGCAGTTCACGTAGTTTCCGCTGCTGCACAAGAGCTTGATTTATTAGGATTGAGAAATGTTCGCCCTCCTTTGGCAACTCGATTTGCGGTTAGCGGCTGTCCCGAACAGTTTGCCCAACTGTCGGTACAGTGGCTGGGCTGTACTCCAGAGGTTGAAAAAGTTTATTTACCAGCAATGCTACACCGACAATTACCTTAAGCTTGCTGTTAGCAGTCGAATTTAGGCTGCTAACAACAAGCTTGTTGTCGGTAAGTGCGATCGCTAGGGCGCAGATTTCGTTCTTCCTGCACCCTTAACAGTCCGCTGTGCCAAAATCAACAGCAGATACACTGTTAACAAATAACCAGTAGCTAGAACGGGAATAATCAAAGGCATATCATTATACGTCATAACGTCGCTATCAACTAAAGGATCGTGAATTTTTATAACAAACTTTTGAATAGCAAACTTGGCTCACGCTATGCTTGAGCTTATTGCTGCCTATAAAATTTTCGGTAGTCGTTTCCGATACCTAAAATTTTTGATTGATTAATGCCAGACCCTAGAAGTGCGTTTGAAAATATAGAATTTTCAACGGTACTTCACCTAGCAAAGCTCCCTATAGGGAAAGCTACTCGCAAGTATTTCATTTTTCTGAGGGCTGTTATCCCCAGGGCTAATGCACTGTGAGATTATGCAGGAAGCCAGAAATGCTACCGCCTACCAAAAACCGTCATAACTACTCATCACAGACACACAGAAAGCGTTATCTGTAATTTTCCTACTCAGTAAGTCTATGAAGTTATTCAAATCCTTACATACTAGAGTAACACAAGATCCTCAGTGGTTAAAGCCGTTTTTTTTATATACTTTACAAATCTATACAATTTCCGAAAAAGCCTTGGTCAGCATCCTCTAACCAATAAAACCTTCCCTCTAGGGGATCATTAGCTTAAAATAAATGACAAGAATGTAAAATTTCGTAACTAACGCCTGAATGGCTAATCCATGACCTCAGTCACTACCCTCTTTGCCCCTGTTGAAGCTGACCTACGTGTTCTCACGGAGAACTTGAAAAAATTGGTTGGTGCGCGTCATCCCATCCTCTATGCGGCGGCAGAACACTTATTCGGGGCGGGAGGAAAGCGCGTCAGACCCGCAATTGTCCTACTGATATCACGGGCGACGATGCTAGATCAAGACATCACGCCACGTCACCGAAGGTTAGCGGAAATTACAGAGATGATTCACACCGCAAGCCTGGTACATGACGACGTAGTAGATGAATCGGAAATACGACGGGGTGTGGCTACGGTTCACAGTCGGTTTGGCAACCGGATAGCTGTGTTAGCGGGGGATTTCTTATTTGCCCAATCTTCTTGGTACTTGGCAAATCTAGATAACCTGGAAGTGGTCAAGCTACTCTCAGAAGTGATCATGGATATGGCAGAAGGAGAAATTCAGCAAGGGCTGAATCGGTTTGACACCAGTTTGTCGATTGAAGCTTATCTGGAGAAAAGTTACTATAAAACCGCCTCGTTAATTGCCAATAGTGCCAAGGCTGCTGGTTGCTTGAGCGATGTGTCGCCGGAAGTGGCAGATAATTTGTATTGCTATGGGCGTCACATTGGGTTGGCTTTCCAGATCGTAGATGATATATTTGACTTCACAGGCTCGACAGAAGCGTTGGGCAAACCAGCCGGGTCTGACTTAAAAAGTGGTAATCTGACCGCACCCGTATTGTTTGCTTTGGAAGAAAAGCCTTACTTAGAGGTGCTAATCGAGCGAGAGTTTACCCAGGATGGGGATTTAGAAGAAGCGATCGCGCTGATAATGGAAGGGAAGGGAATTGAGCGATCGCGCGAATTAGCCTCACATCATGCTCAACTCGCCGTCCAACAATTAGCTTCTTTACCCACCTCAGAATGCCATCAAGCCCTGATTGACATGGCTGAATACGTGTTGAGTCGCCTTTACTAGGGGCTGGTTGTAGTGGTTGTACTGGGAACTATAACAGTGAGGTAGAGATAAGGGTTAGCCCCTGTCTCTACGAGTGAAAAACTATTAATTCCTAACTCATAACTTGTTCCCTAGTCCCCAGTCCCCAGTCCCTAGTCCCTAATATCCTCTATGCAACCTAACTGGCAAACCGCCAAAACTTACGAAGACATTCTATATCACAAAACAGACGGCATCGCCAAAATTACCATCAATCGCCCCCACAAGCGCAACGCCTTTCGCCCCAAAACTGTTTTTGAACTTTACGATGCTTTCTGCGATGCCCGTGAAGATACCAGCATCGGCGTAGTTTTATTTACCGGGGCTGGCCCTCACACAGATGGCAAATACGCTTTTTGTGCTGGTGGCGATCAAAGCGTGCGGGGTCAAGCTGGATATGTGGATGATGATGGCATCCCGCGCCTCAACGTCCTCGATTTGCAACGCCTGATCCGTTCGATGCCCAAAGTTGTAATCGCCCTTGTAGCTGGTTACGCTATTGGTGGGGGACACGTTTTGCACTTGATTTGCGACCTTACCATCGCCGCAGATAATGCTATTTTTGGGCAAACTGGCCCGAAAGTCGGTAGCTTTGATGGTGGATTTGGTGCCAGCTACCTCGCCCGGTGTGTCGGACAAAAAAAAGCGCGAGAAATTTGGTTTCTCTGCCGCCAGTACAGCGCACAGCAGGCGTTGGAAATGGGTTTAGTAAATTGCGTTGTGCCAGTGGAACATCTGGAGACGGAAGGTATCCAGTGGGCTAGCGAAATTTTAGAAAAAAGTCCGATTGCGATTCGCTGTCTCAAAGCTGCCTTTAATGCTGACTGCGATGGTCAAGCGGGGTTGCAAGAACTTGCTGGTAATGCCACCTTACTCTATTACATGACCGAGGAAGGAGCCGAGGGGAAGCAGGCGTTTCTCGAAAAGCGATCGCCTGATTTCCGTAAATACCCTTGGTTGCCCTAATAGTGTATTGCATAGTTAATGGTTTGCCCCACAAGAGCAATGAACCATTAACTGACACCAGTACCTCCAACCTATGAAATCAAAAGTCGCACTTTTGTTTAAAAAAGTGCGACTTTTGGAAGAGGTAATATTTATTTTCTATGGCGTATATATTTATCAAGATATCCTGCTTGGGATAGCTTGCGAATGGCAGTTTAATCACACAAGCAGTGCATCATCTACTGGCTGTTGGTCAGTAGAGACGTTCTCTTGCTCCTCGCTTGGTTGCTGAGAACAAGCGATCACGCATTTCGATGAGGTTGCTTGCTGCACCCGCAAATTTTCATCTTGCCAGCGCATAATTCCTTCCAAACTTTCCCATGAAGGAGCAAAGGCTTTTAGCGCTAATGAACACGCTATCCAGCTAGCTCGAACTGGTACCCCAAGTTGCTGACAAACACCACCACGTCGTCCCTCCGGCTTGTAATACTGACAATACCGGCAGGCAGAAGTCATAGAATTTTCAGTCTTCATGGGAATCCTCTTGAGGGAATTTTTTCTTCTATGTCTTATATTAAAATTCCCTATAAACGGTCAAAGAACCCTGAATCAAGCAATCTATTATCCTGCCTGTGTTCTACGATCCCCGCTCCAAAAAACGGCTTTATATTTTCTTAATTTTCTTGTGATAAACATACATAAACAGAAATAAATAGGCTCTTCAATCAGAATATAAAATTTAGGTAATAATACTGATTTAAATACAAACCTGATGGGGATCAAGACAAACGTTAGGGGTATGCGTTTAAGAAGAAACCTAATTTAATTTCAAACAGGGGCAGAAAAACGCTTAATTGAAGTGACTAATTGGGACAAAGAATACTTGATGTAGAAATTAGATGTTTAAGTAGGCATTAGCGTTAAATGGTGCGATCGCGATCACGCTCATTATCTTACTTTTGGGAGTAGGCGGAATGCAAGAGAGACGGTACATAAAGCGGTAGCAGCACCTAAGAGTAACAAATGTAACTGCTCAGGGTTACTTGAGCAGTTACATTTAAAACAAAAAAAACATAGCAGGGGAAAACTAGCGTTGCCATTTATGGACGGCACACAGAGCGCAAACGTTCCAGCGCTGGAGTTCACCTGGGGGTGTGGGACACTGACACTGGGGACAAAGAGGTGAGAGATGCGATCGCTCCCGCATTACCGATTCCCAATGTTGAAAAGCAGCTTTTGGCTCTTTTAGCTCAGGTTTCTCGCTAGATGCTGCCGAAGACATCCCCTCAACCCGACTGGGATGCTCTTGCCAAGTCACAGATTGTTCCTCAGCATAGGGAGAGCGGTTAGAGACAGATTTGTTCTGCCACTGAGCCGTCGAAAAGCGAATATCCACCAACTGGCTGCTCAACTTAGCATTCAACTTTTGCAAAATCCGCTGACGCTCAAAAGTAAGAGTTTGCGCCCAAGCAGCACCACTCGTTGCAACCGATAGCACTCCTCGCGATATCGAAATTGGTCGCGTCTGGGCTGCCACCGCCACTCCCACCACCTCAGGCCAACACTTGAGCAAACGCTTAAATTCTTGTTGAGCCTGCCACGCCGCCTGATTTTCGATACTGTCTAAGATATGGTTAAGAGATTTAAAAGACATTGTTGTAATCCGGAGTTAAATGGCAGAATAATCAGCCATCAGGTTTGATCGTACCGAACTAACGACAGAGAACAAATTACGGTTACGGTTGCCTAGAAGCCGAAAAAAGCGTCTAATGAATAGGCAAAGCAGCTCTCCAAGATTCGTCAGTTGCAACAGCTATGAGTCAAGGTCATTCGGTTGAATCTTCTAGTCGCTCCTCTTCAGCCCAGTCCATCAACCCAGCCTTGCAGGCGGCTCTGGGCAGCCTCGACGTGCATCTAGAAGAGGAATTATCCAGATATCGGCGCGAACGGGCAGGGCGGGGCGTGCCGCCAAATCGTGGCATGGGTCACAACCAGGTTCGCAAACCCATCGACATGATTTCCGTAAACGCCACGGGCGGCAGGAATCCATCGCCAGCTCCAAAAGAGGCGTATTCCACCCCAGCAACGCCAGCAAGCGAACCACCACTGGCAGCACAGGAAATCAAGGCAGTTGAGCAAACACACAAGGAGCCGATAGAGTCACATAGCGCAGCAGCGCCGTCTTTTAACTTAGCCGCCGCCTCAGATATAGCGATTCCTAGACCGCCGGAAGCAGCACCACCAGAGGTGCCAGTACCGCCGGAACCTATCGACCAGGCAGCAACTACTATCCAGCCGGATGACTATCTGGAATCTTCCGAGCAACTGCTGCGAAGCCTTGCACAGGAAGAAGCGGCAGCTCGGTCACAACGTAGTTTTCTGGACAATATTCTTACTCCCTTGGGGGTTGGTTCCCTGTTGCTTTTGCTGTTTTCCACAGCGATGCTGGGCTATGTGGTGACAAATCCATCTACTCTGAGTTCTCTGGGACTAGATCGATTCTGGAAGCCATCCACCCCCACTGTGGCTCAAAGTCCGACAGCAACGACTCCCCAAACTAATGCCTCACCAGCAACCGATACAGGGAAACCCAACGGGCCAGACCTTTCATCGGATGAATTTAAGGACTTGAATTTGGACACGCTGAGTACGTTGAAACCTACTCCCAGTTCATCATCAAGAACGCCTCAGGTGGCAGTACCTAGCCCTCAAGTATCGGTGCCACCGATTGCCCCGTTACCCAATCCTCCTGCTATTGAATCTACTACTGGTGTGCCGTCAGGAACTGGGGCTATAGTGCCAGTTAAACCTCCTGCCCCTCTACCAGTATTGCCCGCGCGATCGCCTGTTGCTGCCACAATTCCTCCGGCACAACCAAGCGCTTCCCCAACTGTAACGGAACCTGCCCCACCGAATCCGGAAGGGTTCTACTATGTGGTTGTGAAATACAACGGGCCATCCTCCTTTGAGCAGGCGCGGAAAGTTGTACCCGATGCCTATATGTCACCGCAAGGAACCCAAATTTATCTGGGAGCCTTTAAAAAAGATTCTGAGGCTAAAACATTGGTGACAGAACTTGAAAAACAAGGGATTTCTGCATCGGTCTATCAGCCTTAAGCTGGAGGTGGCAAGCTTTGTAGGTGACATAGCATTCAGTTAACGTTTCTACCGTGTCCGCGATCGCTAATGTCTTGATTATTCAGTAGCCGACCGGAGAGCCACCAACACTAAATCCAAGCGTCGTGAATGGAGACTTGAGATGGGATTGATCGACCGCATTCTGCGAGTAATTCGAGCCAACATTACCAATTTGATTGGAAAAGCGGAAGATCCAGAAAAAGTGTTGGAAGAAACGGTTTTGGAAATGCAGGAGAATTTGATTCAACTGCGCCAAGCTGTGGCTCAAGCGATCGCTACTCAAAAACGCACTGAGCGGCAATACTCTCAAGCGGAAAACACCGCCTCTGAATGGTATGATCGCGCCCAACTAGCACTCTCTAAAGGCGACGAGAACTTAGCCAGACAAGCTTTGACCAAGCGCAAAGGCTATCAAGAAACAGCAGAGGCAATGCGCGAGCAAATAGACCAGCAAAGCCAGATGGTTAATCGGCTCAAACAAGATATGCGATCGCTAGAAGCAAAAATCTCTGAAGCCAGAACCAAAAAAGATATGTACATCGCTCGCGCTCGTTCTGCCCAAGCTAGTGCGAAAATTAACGAAATGATCGGCGGCGTGAATACGACCAGTACCCTGACCGCCTTCGAGCGCATGGAAGATAAAGTTTTGCAACTAGAAGCACAAAGTGAAGCGATCGCTGAACTCGGAACTGACGATTTGCAAAAGAAATTTCTGACGCTGGAAGATGCTGGTGAAATCGACACCGAATTAACCGCCATGAAAGCTCAACTCGGTCAAGGCACCCAGACACCGCAATTGCCGTCTACTCAAAGTGCCAACTCAGATCCTAGCTTAGATCCTGAATTACAAAAAATTCGCTCCCAGTTGGAAAGTTCTTGATCTGGAAGCTACCGATTTTGTTGTGAAGTTTCTAGACTAGAAAGAAAAGCGATCGGTCTTTAACAATTCCTAAAGGTTGCGTGAGTCATTTTTGCATACCACCCTAGACTGGAAATGGTGTTACCAAGAATTGCCGACAGCACAACCAACGGAAAAACTGATCTACTAAATTGAACTTGCTCTTTTCTACTCCATAGAGCCTGCAAAATACCTACTTTAGTACACGCCAAGAGGATAAACAGCGTCATGGGATTATTTGATCGCATTAGCCGAGTCGTCCGAGCCAACCTAAACGACGTGGTGAGCAAGGCTGAAGACCCAGAAAAGATTCTGGAGCAGTCGATCATCGATATGCAGGAAGACCTGGTGCAGTTGCGTCAGGCAGTTGCCAGATCCATTGCCGCTCAAAAACGGACTCAGCAACAGTATAACCAAGCCCAAACTGAAGCAAACAACTGGCAGCAACGCGCTCAGCTAGCTATCCAAAAAGGCGATGAGAATCTTGCTAGAGAGGCGCTGGTACGCAAGAAGACACACGCCGAAACTGCTGGCACCCTGAAAACTAGCCTGGATCAGCAAACGACTCAGGTGGATGCCCTCAAGCGCAACTTAATTGCTCTAGAAAGTAAAATTTCTGAAGCCAAGACCAAGAAGGATATGCTTAAGGCACGGGCGCAAGCTGCCAAAGCTAACGAGCAGCTACAAAACACCGTGGGACGCTTGGGAACTAGCACCGCAATGGGAGCCTTCGAGCGCATGGAAGAAAAAGTCTTGGAACTGGAAGCCCGTTCCGAGTCAGCGCAAGATCTAAATCGCAATGCTTTAGATGAGCAATTTGCCATGCTGGAATCCGGCAATGACGTTGATGATGAATTGGCGGCGTTGAAAGCTCAGATGTCTTTGGGCCCTGCAACGGCATCAGGAGGCGCACTACCAGCAGCTAAACCAACTTCTACCTCGTCGCCATCTAATGCAGCAGTTGATAACGAGTTAGAAGACCTGAAAAAGCAACTGGATAACCTCTAAGCTGAGGCTTTACTGAGACGCTAAAAGTGTCATATTTTAGGTTGGGTAATGCGATCGCGTTACCCAACTTTTGCTTTATAATCTTGGGTTTCTTACCTGAAGAGCCGGGAAATAAATTTCCGGCTCAAAGCCAAAGTCCGTTAAAACGGACTCAAATGCTTGCTAAATATTGATTTGAACCTGTTTTAACTCAAATGCTTGCTAAATATTGATTTGAACCTGTTTTAACAGGTTTGAGCTTTCAGCCCGAACTTTAGTTCA
This sequence comes from Trichocoleus sp. FACHB-90, assembly GCF_014695505.1. Classification (NCBI taxonomy): domain Bacteria; kingdom Bacillati; phylum Cyanobacteriota; class Cyanophyceae; order Leptolyngbyales; family Trichocoleusaceae; genus Trichocoleus; species Trichocoleus sp. FACHB-90. The sequence goes on along the minus strand of NZ_JACJOK010000053.1, from coordinate 40,028 downwards.
GGGCTTAAGTTAAGCGCGATTCCACCCTCCCTAACTAAACCTGAGTTCGGGTTAAGCAGAAGGAAGGAAAAACGCATTGATATTGAGAGAGGGCTTCTTAGGCTGATGGCATTCTTGCAATTAATCCACAGACCAAATTTACCAAGAAATTGACCGGACTGCGATGCCTAGAATGCTCAATGTGAGAGATGTTTTTCAATTGGAAGGGTAATTGTCTCAATTAGGTCGCGTTTGCGGATAAGCAGCTTATCTATCAGTGGCATCAGCTTATTCTTCATATTGCGCTTCGGCTTAGTAATCAGTTGAATCCCCATCTGGGTTAATAGCTGCTCAAACAACTTTTGCGATATATAGCCTCGGTCAGCCACCACCTTACCAGACAACCCTTTGAGTAGAGTCAGCACAGGCAATAGGTCATCTATATTGCCAGCAGTGACAGCGATATTCAGCAGTTCCCCTTGGTCATTACAAACCAGATGTAGTTTAAAGCCGAAGAACCAATCTACAGAAGTCTTACCCCGCCTGCCGATATCCTTGAACACCTTGTGGCTTTTGATTCGTCGGTTATGACAGACCGCAATCTTGGTCGAGTCCATTACAGACACACCTGTACACTGACCAAAACAACTGTGTAGATAGATACTTAAAGGAATCAGGGTGGAAGGCATCCATTCTACAAAGCGTTGATAACTCACCAACTTGGGAAAAGCTGCACTCCACTGTCCATGTACCTTCTCTTGGTAAAACGCTTTAAAATTCCGGTAATGAGATTGATGAAATGCAATCTCGATGGTCATAATTTCGCTCAGGCACAGTTGACGATGGCGGTGGCGATGTTTGAGTGCATCCCTCATCAGTTGTTTATGCCACAAAGGTTCAAAAAGAAGGCAGAAATCATCGACAGAGCAAAAAAGTTCTTCTAGACTAAGCATGGGACGAGCCTGTAAAGCTGTTGTGTGATGACTTTTAGCTTACTCGCTTGTCCCCTCCTTATCCCGAACTCAGGTTAACTAAAATTTTATATTTTGTTACTATCATCCCCAGGCTCGGACTGGAGATGAAAACTTATTAATTATCAACCTTATCTTTCTGTTGCTGTTGGCGTTTTAGCAATGAACCAACACCGAAAGCACCAAACATTACAACACCTAATGTAGTAGAAGCTTCGGGTACAGATTCGACGGCTGAAACACTAGCTTGGTTACTAAAACTACTTTGTCTAAAAGCAAAAGTGGCTTCAGGAACAGGAGTCAAAGGATTAATTAAAAAATCATTGACATTGTTGGCAATTAGTTGATGCAAACGCACGTCATTATCAATGCCGAGGTGAACAATGTTTTGGTCGTTGAACAGTTCTTCAACGTTTATATTGTCGGCACCTTTAACATCCTTTTGTACCGCTGGCGTTACTGCCCTTTCTATAACTTTTTGTGTTAAAGAGCCGCCGGGATAGCTGGGATTCCGCTGAAAATAATTAAATCCCTTGCTCACATTGTCCGGTACTTTATCATCAGAAATACCCACGGAATCAATTTGAACTAGCAGATTAATTGGCTGGGGTGCTGGAAAATTTTTAGCAAACACAGACGCTGCATTTCCGCCTAAGCTGTATCCGATTATGCCTATAGAACTAAGGTTATCGAAACTTTGGAGATAGTTTAATGCGTCGCTTGACTGCGCGTATGTAAAAACTCTGCTGTCGAATGATCGAGCAGAATTGCCCCCAAACTGGTTCTGTAATAGGGTATTAAGTATATTCAAACCGGTCTGCGGATTAGCAGGGTCTTCGCCGAATCCAGTGAATAACGCGATCGCAGTGCGTGGAGTATTAGGCGAATCGCTATCCCCAGACAAGCTTACCGCTATTGCCCCATCAGGCAACAGAGCAAGTAAAGTCACAGGAAATGTGTAAATAAACGCCTTGGCAAGTGTCAAACAAACTCTTGGAAAGAACATTGCGTCGTTTTAATAATGAATTTTAAAGCAGCTATTTTCGGCGCTGAACAAGCTTGACTATCCAAAAATTAGAATAAATGTAGGCGCAATGACTCTACCCTGAGCGATAGAAGCGGGCTAGTATGTACTTTCCTTGGCTCAAGTGAAACTGCCACAGACCAGAAAACACCGCCTGTACTTTTTTCAGGGTAAAATTCGGTCTATTGTATAAACAGCAAGCCGCAGGGTTGATACCTGCCTAATGGGTTAGTGCAATCAAAATAGTGTTAGATGGTAGGTTGCGATGAGCAGCAGTGTTATTTCTATTACAGATACCGAATTTGAAACGGAAGTCCTGAAAGCAGGACAGCCCGTATTGGTGTACTTTTGGGCTGCTTGGTGCGGCCCTTGTCGCCTGGTATCGCCAACAGTGCAAGCAGCTGCCGATACTTATGGCGATCGCCTCAAGGTCGTGAAGATGGAAAGCGACCCCAATCCCGAAACTGTGGCAAAGTACAAAGTGGAAGGTCTGCCAGCTCTCAGGCTGTTTAAGGACAGTGAGGTGATTGAATCTCACGAGGGAGCCATTGGGAAACAGGCATTGATGAGTATGCTGGAAACTCACTTGTAAATGACTAATAGCTAATGACTAATTGTTAAAAGCCATTAGCTATTAGCAAAGGACAAAGGATTAAATATGCAGTTTGCCAAGCGTTTACAACCACTGCAATCAAATGTCTTTGCTGATATGGATCGGGCGAAGGCAAAAGCTAGGGCAGCTGGACAGGAGATAATTGATCTGTCGCTGGGTTCTTCTGATTTACCGACATCGGCTCATATCATCGATGCGATCGCGCAATCTCTATCTGACCAGAGTACCCACGGCTACTTACTTTTTCACGGAACTCAAGCTTTTCGTCAAGCCGCTGCTAACTGGTATACGCAGAAATACGGTATTCCTATCGATCCAGAAACTGAAGTGCTGCCTCTAATTGGTTCTCAGGAAGGCACCGCCCATTTACCCTTAGCGGTACTGAATCCGGGGGATTTTGCCTTATTGCTTGACCCTGGTTATCCTTCTCATGCTGGGGGAGTGTACTTGGCTGGCGGCCAAATCTATCCGATGCCAATACGGGCAGAAAATGGATTTTTGCCCGTATTTGAAGAAATACCACTGCCAGTTTTGCAAGAGTCGCGGATGATGGTATTGAGCTATCCCCATAATCCTACGACTGCGATCGCGCCTTTATCTTTCTTTCAGTCAGCAGTTGCTTTTTGCCAGCAGCATAATCTCGTGCTGGTTCACGATTTTCCTTACGCCGATCTAATATTTGAGGGGACTGGGGACTGGGGACTGGGAACTGGGGGCTGGGAAAAGAAGGATCAATTACCAAATACCCATTCCCTTGTGCCTTCTATTTTGCAAGCCGACCCGGATAAAAGCGTCTCGATTGAGTTTTTTACCATGTCCAAGTCCTACAATATGGGCGGCTTCCGCATCGGCTACGCAATTGGGAATGCTCAACTGATTCGCGCTTTGCGTCAGGTAAAAGCGGCAATTGATTTTAACCAATACGGGGGAATTTTGAATGGCGCGATCGCTGCCCTTAATGGCCCGCAAGAAGGTGTCAAGGCAGCAGTTGAAACTTTTCGCCAACGTCGGGATACCTTTGTTAAAGCGCTTCACAGCATTGGCTGGGAAGTTCCTACCCCAGGTGCCACCATGTACGTATGGGCTAAGTTGCCCGAACCTTGGGCAAACGATTCCATCGGATTTTGCACCCAGCTAGTAGAAACTACTGGTGTTGCTGCTTCCCCCGGTGCCGGGTTTGGGAAATCTGGGGAAGGTTATGTGCGCTTCGCCCTGGTACACAACCCAGCAATTTTGCAAACTGCGGTGGAACGGGCATCGTTGTTTTTACGCAAGTAATTACACGTAAATAAATAGTCATTATTTTCGAGTTAAAACCAGTCTACGTACTCACGTATTAATACTGGTAAATAGCTAGTAAAAATCTGTTTAATTCTTTACTCAGGCGTGACAATAGTTCACGCTAAATTTGCCTATTCAGCTTTGGGAATTTCTACAATTGAGATGACCTGTGAGAGAAATCCTCGCCGAGGGGAGTGCAGACAAAAGCAACTCCGGTGTGAGGAAAAACCCACGTCCAAAGTGAAAATCCTCAGACAGGCTATATCCCACCGTAGTTAACTTTAAAAAGGTCAAGTCATGTTAATAGGTTCTTCCAAGAAACTGAACAACCAGGAATTATCAAAGCAAACCCGTATGCTAAAGGCAATCGAGAAACTATTAATTAGTGCCTCGGTTGTAGGTGTAAGCGCGATCGCATCTAACCCAGCCTTCGCTACAACACTCAAGCCTAGTAATATTCAGTTCAGCACTTACCAGGACAAACCCCAAGTTCAGACCTACCTTTTTGGAGATACTCAATATAAAACTGTCAATGGGATTGAAAGGCAACTTTTAAATGACATCACCAGAGATGACATTAATAAAGCAACTCAAGCTTTAACCGATGACAGCGCCGCCACCAACGTTGAGTTTTGGTATGGAAGTGAAAACCCTCAAAGAGTTGGATTCACTGCCAATCTAGGAAAAAACACAGTTAAAGTCGAGACTGTCGTACAAGAAGACTGGCAAGATGAGAAGCTGGCAAAAGGCTGGCTAGACGGCTTCCTCGGCGCTTACGGTTCCCTGCTACCAGCCTCACCGACTGCGGATCAATATAATTTGATGCTGGATACGCTGAAAACAAAAGGTCTGTACAGTGCTGGAGATCCTAACGTCGGCGCTGTGGCACTGGATGACCAAACTGGTAAATTACAAATTGACCTGGTGGGACACTTGGATCGGGCTGGACTTTATATAGATACCAGACAGACTATTCCAAATCCCATAAAGACCATTCGTCAAAATGGAAAGACAATACCTAACCCTACTTTTGGGCAGCCAATTCCCAACCCGAATTATCTAAAGCCAAAAAATGATGCTCGTTACGCCACAGGTAATATATTTCTGGATCAAGCTATAGTCGCTTTAGCCACAAAATCAGTCCAACAAGGCAAATTCTTCCAAATGAGTGAGATTGCCAAAGTAACCTTCAATGGCGTGGTTGATTATGCTTTCGGCTTCTCAGCAATAGATTCTGGCGCTTTTGCTGCGGACGCTTCTGTTAGCGATACTACATCTCACACTGCCATTTACAGCTGGAACCGGACGTATCAGCTACCCCCATCTGAGTCTGTACCTGAACCTTCTGCCATGTTAGGTTTAATTTCTGTGGGTGGTTTCTTGGTTGGTAAGCGTAAGATGTTGAAAAAAGCTTAGTTTTTGCGATATCGATTGCTTTAAACAATACCTTCGCCAAAAATAGAAAGGGCTTTTGTAGTTCAGTTGTTTACTAAGACAACAACTCAGAATCTACGAAAGCCCACGCCACGTTTCTCAGTTGGGTGGAATATATCGCGGTTGTTTTATTTTCGCCACCTTGGTAGGGACATGGCAATGCCATGTCCCTATAGATATATTTGCAGGAAGATATAAAAATTCAAATAGGATTGTGAGATACCCACCCTTCAGATACCGGACTTCTTAAAGAAGTCCGGTATCTCGCGTTCACGAACCATTTAGGGCTGCTATATAGAACTTCCCTATGAAAAGTTAAGGCTTTTTTTTCCTAGCCAAAATTGGTAGGAAGGAGAGTAAGGCAAGGAAACTCAATGCTAAGAAAAAAGGGAAGCGATCGCCTCCCCGCAAAACCGACTCTCCCGTGGCTCCCACCCAGACGTAAGCTATCATTCCAGGGATAATTCCTAAAAAGGTGCCGACTGCATACGGAACCCAGTTAATCGGTGTTAGTCCAAAGAGAAAATTGACGACGGTGAAGGGCGAAATTGGCGCAAAACGCACCGCTAACACAAAAGTTAGAGGTTGACGGGCGATCGCTTGATTAAACCGCATCAAGGCTGGATGTTCGCCAAATCGACGTTTTGCCCAGTCATGCAACAGATAACGTGCAGTCCAGAAAGCAGCGATCGCTCCCAGTGTAGCGCCCACGGTAGACCAAAACGTTCCCCAAACTAAGCCAAAAACGGCACCACCAACAATGGGAAACATCACTCCAGGTATCCCTACCGCCGTTGCTGCGGTGAAAATTAAAAGAAACAAAAAGATGCCCCAATTCCCCCAGCTTTTTATCTGCTGAGTGAGAGCAGTTGGATCGAACAAAACTTTCAACGGGCTAAAGATACACAGCAGCAGGAAAAATAGCAGCGCGATCGCTATCCAAAATCGCGGATTTTTGAGCAATTTGACTGGCGACCGATTTATCATTTCACACTAAAGCACCGCCGCAACTAGAACCACTCCCAGCCGTACAACCGTAACAATACGGTGCCGTCTGTATCTCGTCTATTAAGTCTAACCTTCCAGCTTCCAGCAACTTAGCTACCGTCAGCGTTTCACCTGTGCGAGTTTTCGCTGGAATATTTGTCATCTGGTTAAAGTCGCAATCATAAATATTGCCCATATAGTCGATTGAAAGTTCATTTCGACACATTAAATTTTCAACTGTATCGCCATTGAAATGAGCCTCTAAAAACTGCAAATACGGGGTGTATAGCTGCTTACGTTGTAAATGCTGCTGCACTCGCCCTATCGGTAAATTCGTAATCGTAAATAGGTTATTAAATTCAATCTCAAAATGTTCTTTCAAAAAATCTTTGTAATCTTTTTGCAGCTGACTCTGATTAGGAGTTAAAGAAAATTTTTCTGTTTGCGGCACTTGCGGGTTAAACACCAAATCTAGGATTAAATTTGTGTCTTGGGCATAACCCAACTTATTCAACCATTGCAGCGCCCGAATTGAAGCGTCATAAACCCCGTTTCCACGCATTCTATCAACATTGTCTTCCAGATAACAGGGCAGAGAAGCAACAATTCTTGTTTGATGTTTGGCACAGTATTCAGGGATATCTTCAAACCCTGGTTCAAAGTAAATCGTGAGGTTAGACCTGACAATTACTTGTTTGCCATTTTCTCTGGCTGCTTCTACCAATGGCTTGAAACCATAATTCATTTCCGGTGCGCCGCCCGTCAAGTCTACTATTTTGAGTTCGGGAAATTTATATATGACTTCAATCAGTTGATTGCAAACTTCTGGGGTGAGTTCTTCGGTGCGTTTTGGCCCTGCTTCCACATGGCAATGAGTACAGGCAAGATTGCAGCGCTTTCCTAAATTGATTTGCAAAACACTGATTTTGCTTTTACTTAGAGGAAGTCCGATTTTTTCTTTAAATTGGGTTATTTTTGGTTGATTTGATTGAATCTGGAGCATTTCTTAACAAAAATTTATTGTTCTCTCCCGATCATACTGTTCTATTTTGTAGCTGAGTAGTTGAAAAACCCGTAATCTTTGAGATTACGGGTTTTGAAAAACAGTATTTCGCAGCTAGACTTGTTGCCCTCTAGCTGTGGTATGAAATTACATCTGAAGCAGCTTGGCTTCTTTTTCCTTGCGTTCGCTGTAGCGGTCGGTGAGGTGGTCTACTTGATCTCTGAGTAGCAGCGTAAACTTGTAAAGTTCTTCCATTACGTCGATAACGCGATCGCGATATGCGGAATCCTTCATCGTCCCGTCTTCGTTGAACTCGTTGTAAGCTTTTGCAACTGAAGACTGATTCGGGATGGTAAACATCCGCATCCAGCGTCCCAAGATTCGCATAGTATTGACGGCGTTAAACGACTGAGAACCACCGCTGACCTGCATGACTGCCAAAGTTCTACCTTGAGTTGGTCTGACTGCCCCTAAAGTTAGGGGAATCCAGTCGATTTGGTTTTTCAGAATGCCAGTAATATTCCCGTGCATCTCTGGACTAGACCAAACTTGTCCTTCAGACCACAAACTTAGATTCCGCAATTCTTGAACCTTCGGATGGTCAGCTTCTACGCTGCCGTGAATCGGCAATTCACGCGGGTCAAAAAATTTGGTTTCTGCACCAAGACCCTGGATGATTATGGCGGCTTCTTCTGCTAATAAACGGCTGTAAGAACGCTCTCTTAAAGAGCCATACAAGAATAAAATTCTGGGTGGATGATCGAAAGTTGTCATGACAAGGATAACTTTTGCTGAAGAACCTGCTTTGTCCAAACTTGGGCGCTTATATCTAAAGAGTCCCCAGCGCTACAGAGGGATTGTGTGTAAGGCTTATCTTCCTGCCAAATCTCGCAAAAAGGCGCTTTGGGCTTCCCGCAGTTCGACTTCGGAGTTCGCACTCTCAATTGTCTGCATTGCGTCGTTATAAGACGAGCCAGTGCAAATCAGGTAAGAAGCCAGCATCGTTCCCGTCCGTCGTCTCCCACTGGTGCAATGGACTGCAACAGCCTTGTCTTGGCGATTTTGACTGTCAACAAAGTTTTGTAATTCTTCAACCTGTTCCCGGCTGGGTTGGGTACCGCCTTTGGTTGGCAACCAGAGGTGGGGAATGTTTGCTTGGTGATACAAATCTAGGTTGGAAGGGTCATCCATAACAGAGACAATCGCGCCAACGCCCGCAGCCTGTAGTTCGGTCAGTTCCTCTGCCATTGGCTTACGAACACCTGCTAGTTTGCCTGGAATTACCCACCACAGGTTCTCTAAAATCGGTTGAATTGGTTGCTCTATCGGTGTTTGGTTTGTCATTGGAACCTTATCCAACAGGTGTTGCTTCTTCCTTGAGCGATTCAATGAGTTGAGTCACCCGTTCTTTAATCTCATCACGCACTCTGGGGAAAATTTCAGGTTGTTCAGCCGGATCGTCAAGCTGCCAATCCTCAAAGACTTCCCGAAGTACCCAATCTGTCGGAAGATTAACGCCACAACCGCACAGGGAAATTACCACATCAAAGTCTTCAGCCTTGAAGTCGCTAAGGGGTTTAGAGTGTTGATTGGTAATGTCAATGCCGATTTCTTTCATGGTTGCGATCGCTTCCGGTCTAACCTGAGAGGCTTCTAATCCAGAGCTAATCACTTCAATTTTTCCCTTAGCCAGCGTTTTTGCAAAGCCTTCCGCCATTTGGGAACGGGCAGAATTTTTCTTGCACACAAACATGACACGTTTCATTTCGTTTCCTCGCTTACTGAATATCCCGAAATCCGTTGGAAAGTTGCCTGTACACTAGCACCGCTAATTGCGCCCCTAAAATCGGTGCCACCCAATAAACCCAATGGTGCTGCCATATTCCGCCAACCAAAGCGGGGCCAAATGACCTTACGGGATTCATACTCGCTCCCGTAATCGGCCCCATAAACGCCGCCTCTAACCCCACAGTTAAGCCAATCGCCAATCCAGCAAAGCCAATCGGGGCGCGGCGATCTAGCCCAGAACCAAAAATCACAAACATCAATATAAATGTCAGCACTGCTTCCAGCACCAGAGATTGCAGCCAATTCCCCTCTAGCGGCAAAGTTGCACCCAGATTAGCTACGCGCCCCAAAGCTATTAACAGTAAAGCTGAGGCGAAAACTGCTCCCAATGACTGCGCCAAAATATAAGGCAGCACTCGCCGCTTAGGAAAAAAGCCACTTGTCCAAAAAGCCAGCGTCACCGCCGGGTTAAAATGAGCGCCGCTAATATGTCCCAGCGTATAAATTAAAGCAGCAACAACTGCCCCAAATACAAAGCTGATGCCGAGATGAGTAATGGCCCCATTGCTGATTTGATTAACCATCACAGCGCCAGTCCCAGCAAAGACTAAAACAAAACTGCCAATGCCTTCCGCCACCGTCTCTCGCCAGCAATGGGAAACTGATTTCCACAAAAAAAATTTTGAATTTGATTTCAAAGCCATTCTCAATGGGGGATTGGTAATAGGTAATAGGTAATTGATAATTGACTGATCACCTATTACCAATGTCCTAAAATTAAAACTTTGCTTCTTGGCGTAACAACTCACCAATTGTCAGATTTAGCTTCTGTTCTCCAGCAAACACCGTCCCTACTTTTCCTCTTTCAAAGTGGACAAACCCAATGTGATAACCTTCTTCAGGTAAAGGTATGTAGCCTACAGTGTTAACTAATCGGTTCGCATTTTTTAAGTAGAATTCTACAAAAGCTTGGACTTCCGGTTTGTTTTGAGCAGATTTAGCATTAACGTAGATTAAAAGCGGCCGAGAAAGGGGTTGATACTGAGCGTTTTCTACAGTCTGACGTGCAGGAAGCACCGATCCATTGCCACTGTTAACCGCTAAAGCTTTTAATCTATTTTGGTTAGCTTCGTAATAAGCGTATCCAAAGTAACCCAAAGCGTTTGGATCTGTGCCAACTCCTCGCACTAGAACGTTATCATCTTCACTGGCTGTATAGTCAGTGCGGCTGGCTCTGGTTTTACCGACTGTTGCTTCTGTAAAGTAGTCAAATGTACCAGACTCACCGCCTGCACCATACAGTTTAAGCGGTTTGTTAGGCCAAGAAGACCGAACTTGATTCCAACTGGTAATTTTTCCTTGGGCTGCTGGTTCCCATATTTTTTTCAACTCTGCAATCGTGATGTCCTTTGCCCAATCATTTTGGGGATGAACCGCGACGGTGAGGGCATCATAGGCTACAGGTAATTCTATGTAACGCACACCAGCTTGGCGGCAAGCTTCTATCTCATTGGTGAGGATGGGGCGCGAGGCGTTGCTGATGTCTGTTTCGCCAGCACAGAACTTTTTAAATCCAGCGCTGGTTCCGGAGAAGGCGACTTGTATTTCGCTTTTGCCATTTTTATTTAATTTATATTCTTTGGCTACTGCCTCCGTAATCGGAAAAACCGTGCTAGAACCATCAATTTTAACTGCTCCGTTGCTTGAAGCACTGCTCTGATTTTGCTGCGCGGATGGGGCTGAAGTACATGAGGAAAGTGTGGCAGCGACACTAGCTGTCAAAGCAAGAATACCAAGCCGGATAGCCGAACCCTTTGCTGTTATGTCCATTGCCCTCCCCCCGATTACATATTTTAGGGGTACACCTATATCATTTCAAAAAAACTTGATTTGTCAAGTAGCAGTGAAAGCGGCGGGGACAATAACCTTATTAAAAAAGTTGATGGGTGAAGGCTAGTCAGGGCAGGAGCGAGCAGGCAACATCACAGCTTTTGTACGGTACTCGGCGAGGTACTGCTCCAAGACGACAAATTGGGGGAGATTTAGGCTGTAGTAAATCCAGCGCCCTTCTTGACGCGATCGCACGAGTTCGGCTTCTTTAAGTGTTTTCAGGTGAAAAGAGAGTTTAGACTGCGTAACCCCTAATTTCTCGCAAAGTTCGCACACGCATAGCTCTTGCGATCGCAGCAAATCTATGACTTGAAGCCGCAGGGGGTCAGACAGAGCATGAAAACTAGAAGAAATGGAAGCTGGTGCGATCGCCTTTAAGTTAACCATCAAGTTCTGTTGAAACGACTCTTTAGCTATCCTAAACCTTGCACCAACCAATAAGGCGGATGCGATCGCCTCCCAAGCTTTGTTAGCCAGCTTACGCCTGCTCACAAGAAAAGAAAAGTTTCCTCCCCGTTAACCAACCAGGCTGGGGAGGGATTCGGAATATGTTTGCAGTCTATATCAACAGCAACCGCCGCCAATGTAGTGCCAAGTTGAATCAGTAATTAATACTTCATTTGGCATTAATCCTCCCAGTTTTCCCGCTGTTTTATCGCACACGGCTGCTGGAATGCCACGCTGAAGTATATGCCCATTTGAGTCATCAAAAAACTCTTCAGAGCCAGCATAAATTGCTGTCTTTCCTGTAAAAATACAGGCACCATCTTCAGGAATTTGAACTTTAAAAGAGACAGAATCCAAACTTTCCAAAAGCAAAGGTTCCTGCAAACCGTAAGTAGCAGAATCCAGCAGCCGATATGGACGACGGGCGCGAATTTCCACCTGACCAAACCCAGCATCAATTAGTTGCTGAGTATACTGTTCGTAAGTCATAGCACCAGACAAACACATTGCCCGTAACCTTTCATCTTTCTGAAGATGGGATGGAATTGGACGAGTAGCAATCGGGTCGCTCATTAACAGCCTTCCACCCGGTTTTAATACCCGATACGCTTCTTGAAGCGCCTTATTCAAGTCGGCGGGTTCAAAGATATTAAAAAGACAATTTTGGGCAACTACATCCACAGAGGCATCTGGTACTGGTAAGGCGAAAGCGTCGCCTTCCCGAATCTCTACAAAACTGAGGTCAAACCAGGCGTTTTGGGCAGAAGCCATTCTCAGGTTCCTAGCAGCAGCTTCGCGCATTTTTGCGACTGGATCGACGGCAATTACCCCACCAACTCGTCGAGAAAAATAGGCAAATTGCAGCGCTTCCAAGCCACCGCCAACACCCACATATAGCACACTCGGAGAGTTAGCCAGTTCCGCCGCATGGACAGTAGTGCCGCAGCCATAATTCATCTCCTGCATCTGGGGCGGAATTTTCAGTCCTGGTAATTGTAGCGGACTGCTTTGAACGCAGCATAAACCAACTTCTGGTGTCTGTGCCACTTCCCCATAAAATTCAGCAGCGGTTTCAAGATAGCTCATTAAAATGTTCCCTTTTCTAGCAATTTGCAAGAGAAAGACGCTAGACTCCTTTCAAACACTAGCAAAACCTGTCCCTACTGAACGAGTAGGGTGAAGTTAATATGGATCAATAATCATTCGGGACACAAGAGCGGACAGGGGAAATTGGAAAATATTACACCAGAAAATTCTTTAGAACAACAGCAGCGTTGCCTATTTGTTTGCCAGTACCGCTCATGTCTAGCACATGGCTCCGCCCAAGTGTTAGCCGCTTTTGAGGCTCAGGAAGTACCAGGAGTTACGGTAAAGGGGAGCGGTTGCCAAGGACAGTGTAGCTGTGGCCCTACTGTGCGGATCGTTCCAGAAGAAACTTGGTACTGCCGAGTTCAACCCCAGGATGTAGCGGCTATTGTTGAACAACATTTAAAAGGGGGCCAGCCGATAGAAGCCAAGCTCAACCCTAGAATTCATATGCAAATAACTTTTTAAGGTTATTTATGCTACATATAGTAACTTCTGACTATGATTTTTTTTCAGGGGTTAACTGGTTGTTTGCTTCTAAAGATATTTTTGGGGCTGTTTGCCTGCATCCGTAATCGCGTTTAAATGTAATGTAGATCAAGACCTGATTAGTTTATTGGTAAGCTTTCATAGTTTCAGTAGAATGCTGTATAAGATTTGATTAGTATGCCTACTTATACCGGAATTTCCAGCGAAGCATTTAGACACCCCCTCGACCGACAAGCCGAGGAAACTTTACGCAGCGTACCTGGATTTGACCTTGCGGCTCGCAAGTTTGTCGAATTTTTCTCTGAGCGTCCGCAGTTTGTCTATCAGATGGGGAATAGCATTCAGGTGGGGCCGCGCCAGTATTCCACCATCTACGGGATATTTCGGGAATGTGTACGCGATTTGGACATTTACCCAGAGCCATTGTTGTTCATCTCTCAAACTCCAGAGGCTAACGCTGGAGCAATTGGAGAAGAACGCCCTTTTATTATCTTAAATTCTGGTCTTTTAGACCTGCTAAACGAAGTAGAAATTCGAGCAGTAATTGCTCATGAATTAGGACATCTTAAATGCGGTCATACGACTTTAACTCAAATGGCGATTTGGGCGCTGCGAACAATTAACTATATCGGTAATGCGACATTTGGATTTAGCAATTTGCTAAGCAGTGGCTTAATTTTGGCGTTTTATGAATGGAGCCGAAAAGCTGAATTATCAGCAGATAGGGCAGCTCTTTTAGTAATGGATGACATTAATCCAGTAATGAACAAAATGATGAAACTCTCAGGTGGGAGTATGCGTTATGTGAATGAAGCAAGTTTAGATGAATTTATTCGCCAATCAGAGAGGTATCAAGAACTTGATCAAGATGGACTAAATCAAGTGTACAAATTTTTACTTTATAACGGAGGTCAAGGCTGGTTTGTTACCCACCCATTTACAGTTGAACGTGTCTACCACTTGCGAAATTGGGCAACATCCGAGGAGTATGGTCAAATTCGTAGGGGGAATTACCAGCGTAAAGGAGCGTCGGGAGCGGTGAATGTTCCCTCGGAAGCACCAGTTGATGACGTGGAAGCACTGCGGCGTCAACTTGAGGAATTACAAGCTGAAATTAACCGCTTTAGGTCGCGATCGCAAGATCCCTAGCAGTTGAAAATTATTTTCAACTCTGGCTATTGCAGCCAGAGCAAATAGGATAAACTGCAATTACTCTGTGACGACGGGTGCTATTTACTTTCTCTTTTCATACTCTAAGGAAGGACTCAATAGTCCTAAAGTGCTGGAATGATCGGGGATCTTCTATCAGATGGGTATCAAACTAAGGCTCGCGTCAACTCTAATCAGTCAGAGCGCGAAATTTTGCCTAGTCAAGACATGATATATCGGTTCTTATTGGAGATCGTTCAGCACTGGCCTCCAGAAGATGTTTTGCTGGAATTTAAGAGATTATTTATTTATTATGATACTAATCCTGTTAATGCTACAGCAATAAAATCGCTGTCAGAAATTATATTTTCTAATAACGAGGAGGAGTTTAGAAATACACTGAAGCGGTCTTGTTATATTCTCATTAATAATTGGGAGACAACCAGAAACTATAACTCTATAAAAGAGTTAATTCATTCATTTGATAATTTGCTAATTAGCAAAAAAACTCTGTCTCATAATTTAAGTAGACTGAGACTTTGGCTAGCAAATTTTATTAAAAGCAAAGACTATCAAGAGTTAAAGTTATTTGCTGCGAGATACGAAGATAGTGACAACTTCCACTGGAGCCAGCGCTATACTTCTTATTTATTAGTACCTCAGTATGCTGATCTCAAAAACCCCGTGGAACAGCGGGAAGCTGCGAGAGTGCTATCGCAAGAACTAAAAGACAAGTTTAAGTTTGATCTGGCGATGTATACTGCGCGATCGCAATCGGCGATAGGTAGAGAACAATTGCCGAAAAACCCGACTAGCTTGGGAGATGAGGTTCTGCGTCTTATCAAGGCAATTGTCGCCAAAAGAGGGCCATTCAGTTATGAAAATCTGGCCAATATTTTTAAACAACAAACGAAAGAACTTCCCTATCAAGATTTTAAGCAAAGCTTAAAAAAATACTTAATTTTTTCAGTACAAAACCCAAATTTTGTCGAAGTTCTGAGAACTAAATTATCTGAAAAGTTAGACAGATTATATAATACTCATAACGAAAACGTCTTAAATGATGCGATAATGCTCCGAACCTGTAATCGGGTTATCGAGTATTTAACAACTGAAAACCATCAAGAACCATCGCCGTTATTTGGTTTGTTGATGTCTCAGGGGAATCCCTTAACTTTGGTGATTGTGTTATTAAAAGTTATTTTAATCTCAAAAAATTCTCGCACACATTTGGAAACTTGCATTGCTAAATTAATTCAGTATTATATGGACTATCCAGAAGAAGATTGCAAGTGGGTGATTAGTTTTTTTGAGATATTCAATATAACATTTGCGATTTATGGAGAGAATGTGCAATACAATTTAATAAAAATGCAAGAACATAGAAAAGAATATCAGTCGGATAAACCTGTGGAGGTATACCGGGTTTTTTCTCAATTGAAAATGAATGCCGAGCTAGAAGCAGCGAATGAGGCGATCGCAGAGCCTCCAATAACAGATGAATAAATTTAAGATTAAAAATGAACAATCCCCATTTTTAATTTTTCACCAACGATGCTAGTCCCGCAGCGGCTACTTCCGCCAAAATACTTACCATGCGGAACAAGGCAACGACACTAATGAGAATAGCGGGAGAAAACTGTTGCCTCAATAGTGCCAAAGCAGTTGCTTCAAATACCCCAATCCCCCCAGGAGCGCCTGGTACAACTAAGCCCAAAAGCCACGCCAAACTAAAAGCACTTAACAGCATTGGTATCTGACTGGAATTGATAGCCACAAGCGCCTGCATAACAAACAAAAAGCCAGTACCGCGCAATAATAAAAAGCCAATTTCTCCCAACAATGGTAACAGGGGATAGCGTTCTAGCCGAAAAGAAGTTTCTTTTTGTTGAATTGGGGACTCTTGATTGGGGGGTGGGAATCCTATCCCCTCTGCTTGTGGACTTGTGGGTTGCTGTATTTTTCTTTTTCCCTTCAACTTGCTCGCCAACTGCATCAGTGGGTTCAAAATCCGGGGATGAACCCCAAGCAAAACGACAGCCAAACTGAGAACTTGCAAGCCCCAATTTTGGGCTTGACTACCTATCAAAGCAATTAGTAAAGCCGCCGCAACCATCAGCAGAGGTTCTAGTACCACGCTGAGAGTTGCTGCACCTAAAGAGCCACCATGCGATGTCACCGCCACGATGCGCCCGTAGTAATGCCAGACATTTCCTGGTAAATATTTAGCAAGGTTGGTTTTCAGATAAACCTGGATTACCCATCGGGGTTGAACAGGTTGGCGGAAGGATTGCAGAATCCAACTCCACACCCATCCAGACCAAGTGTGAGCAAGTAAGGTAATTAAAAACGCGATCGCTAAACAAGCCCATCCGTTACCAGTAATGTGAATTGCTGCAACCTCTCGCCAGTTGTCTTTCAGAGCTTTCGCTAAAAAAAACAGCGTCGCGCCGAGAATTACCCAGCGCAAGTATGGCTTTAGAGTTGACCAAATTTTTTTCATGGGCTTCTAAATTGAGTGGTCAGTTGCAGCAGATACCTGATCCTAGGGTAAGAGCGTAACGGGTGGGGATTGGTAGCGAGAATGTGATTTTGGAAACAGGTAGCGATCGCAAAGTCATCGTTACACTTTGCAAGCATTGGCGAACTATAGACCTTATTTATGCTCTAGCTAATGGTCTAATTTCTCCACAACCTCACAAATAGGCGTTGGCAACTATACTTCCAATAGAGCGATAAATCAGCCAAGTTCTATACTAAGACAGCGATTTAGCTTTCTTAGGGGCGCTGCTGACAACTAGATACGCACTTTTGGCTAATTCTTGTGAATCTCTCTAGAGTTAGATACGATTGGCTTGCAGTCGCTGCCAGAATGTGACCTTCGCTAGATGAGCGATCGCGCTGCTATTTGTATTAATTACAACAGTTGGTAAAAATTGTTGGGGGCGGTGTGTGAAACACTTAACTACTTTCTTTAAAAAACTACGCTTTGGTCAAATATTGACCATCTTTTTCGCAGGCGTGCTGCTCATGGTAAGCACAGCTTGCAATAACGGTGACAATTTAGGTGCGCGTCCAAGTAATCCTCCGGTGCAAATGGGAGGTAACAACAACCCGCACTCAAATGGTGGAGATGGCTACACAAACTACAAAATGTCTACCGATCCATCTGTAAAAAATCAAACAGCCAAGCCAAATCGCGCTGAGATTAACACATTCAATCAACTAATTGCCACCAATAAAGATTCTGAAATACTTTACCCAGGCGCAGAGACACCAGCGGGTAGAATAGCAAAAGAGAACGAACTACCAATAAAAACCGCCAAAGATTTCGTGCAGCCTGAACCCGGTGGGCTAAATCAGCGTAATCCAGACTTAGGTGAACGAGTGGAAAATCGTCTGGAGAGAGTTGGGGAAACGTTCAAAGAAGCTACCGAATTTGTCACAGAAAAGGCGGATGAGGCTGGTGCAAGACCAGAAGCCCAAAGCAACCCCGCTTTGCACAAGTAAACTCAGAATTTTAGATTTTGAAAAAGCAATCATTTCAAAATCTAAAATTCTGTTGCTAACAACTATTAACTCTACAAAAAAAGGAGCTTTTCTATGGACAGAATAATTGCACGAATTAAAAGCATCAATCTGGGCAAAATCATTACCGTCTTATTGTCGGTAATCATCATGTTTGTTAGCACCGCTTGCAATGGTGGAGCGCAAGCAAAAACCCCAGCCTCACCCAAAACCGCAGATCAAATAAGACATGAAGTTCCTTCAGGTGCCGTAACGTCTGAATACAAAGGCGGGATGAACGACTATAGCGATGTAGATCCCAGAGCCGACTTCTCAGAGGCACAAACAAAAGCCAAAGGTCTGATAGACAAAACTGAGCGCAACGTCATTGACCAAACTGAAGATGTAGGAACAAACACCAAGCGGATACTTGATAAGAAGGGTGAAAACGCCAGAGATTTCGGTAAGAATGTGAACGAAAATGCCGAAGATGCTGGCGACAAAGCTCAAAAATCAGCTCGTGATTTCTCTAAGGGAACACAGCGGGGTATTGAGAATATCAAGGACAATGCTCAGGATGCACTCTCTGGCGCGAATAAGTCAGCAGCGCGCGCAGCTGATGACGTTAAGCAAAATGCCTCAGAAGTGAATCAAAAAGCAATGCGGGCAGCTGACAACGTTAAGGACAATAGCAAAGACGCAGGCAAAAACGTACTTGACAGTGCCAAACGGGCTGTAGATAAAGCGGTTAATGCTATTGATTAGCAGCCTCTAGAGTTAAACCGAAACTCAATAAGCTATTCATAGGGTGGGCCTTGTCCACCCTATTTGTTATTTTGGGCTAGTGTCACAAGCCCCTGGCCGCCCGGTGCTGACTATACCAAGCATCCAGCGCCAGTTGATGCACCTCGCGCCAGGGCAGGTTGTTAGCCCGTGCCAAAGCCGCGCAATCTTCATATTCTGGCTGTACGTTAGCGATCGCTCTTTCTCCATCAACACCACTCCAAGCAACCTTGACGCGGATTAAGCCAATATCTGTTTCAAGCTGCTGAATTTCCCGTTGCAAGATGGAACGTTGTTGCATCAGCCGCCGGATGCCCAGTGTAGATGTTTCGCGGAACAAAACGGCTTCGCAAGCAGCTAAATGCTCTAGATGGCAGATAACCGTCAGCAAGACACCAGGGCGGGACTTTTTCATACCAATTGATTGAGTGAAAACATCCACCGCGCCAGCCTCAAAAAGTACCTCAAACACATAGCCGATAGCTTGGGGATTCAAATCATCAATTTGCGTTTCCAGCACCGAAATCATTTCTAATTGAGGCGACTGGGGAATAGAGATTGGGGTAGAGAGATCCCCAGCCTGTAGCGCAGGCGTCTCGCCTGTGAATTCCCCAATCCAGAGACGTAGGATATTGGGAATCGCTAACTGGCGGGAACCAGCACCATTACCAACCCGCAGAATAGTCATTGGCGGCGGAGAACCAAAACTGGTGGCAAGGGTAACTGCGATCGCTGCCCCAGTCGGTGTCACCATTTCCCGGTCAATCCCATTACTGTAAACTGGCACCTGGCGGGATTCCCACAACTTCAGCACCGCTGGTACTGGCACTGGCATCACACCATGAGATGCCCTGACCGTACCGCCACCAGTGGGAAGTGCCGAACAATACAGTTCGTCAATCCCTAACCAATCCAAACCCAAGCAAGTACCCACAATATCTACAATGGCATCAGTAGCCCCAACCTCGTGAAATAAAACCTCTTCTGGAGCAATACCGTGAACCGCCCCTTCCGCCTCTGCCAGTCGTCGAAACACTGCCAGACTCGATGCTTGCACCCGTAAAGGCAACCCGGCGGCGGTAATTAACTGCACAATTTCTGGCAAGCGCCGCGTCGGGGGATGAGCATCCTCGTGGTGGTGATGGTGATGATCCTCATCCTCGTGATGGTGATGGTGATGTTCTTGGTGCTGACTTCCATTGCCATTATCCACACTCAAATCTACGTGAACTTTGGTGGCTTGCTGAGCGTTACGATGGACTTTTTCGGCTCGTAACTGGTACTCGTGGGACATCCCCAAACCATCAAGCTTTTCTATCAGGTAATCCAAGGGAACCCCCGCATCTACGAGCGCCCCCAAACACATATCACCAGCAATTCCCGTCGGACATTCTAGATAAGCTAGCTTGTTCATAGAGTAATGAAGAGTCAGGGGCTTTTAACCAAATTATCTGTTAAACGGGTTTTGAGGTTTAAATAAACTGAAAACTTGCACCATTTTCAACAATTCGGAGGCTCCCGCCTCCCATCGTCTCGTTCCTAGCCTCTGACTAAGGACGAGAATAATAACTGGTAACTAAATATAAGCTAAGTGCGAGAGAGTTAATTTTTCATGGCGACCATCTACACCATCCATCCTGATACACCCCAAACACGTCGAATAGAACAAATAGTAAAGGCAATGCGAGATGGTGCTGTAATCCTTTATCCCACAGATACTGTCTACGCGATTGGCTGTGACATTAACGTTAAGTCAGCTGTGGAGCGGGTGAGGCGGATTAAGCAGCTATCGAATGATAAGCCCCTGACGTTCCTGTGTCCGTCTCTGTCTAACATTGCCCAATATGCCATAGTCACCGATGCCGCCTACCGCATTATGAGGAATTTAATCCCAGGCCCCTACACATTTGTGCTACCTGCCACCAAGTTAGTACCCCGACTGGTAATGAACCCTAAACGCAAAACTACAGGCATTCGGGTTCCGGATCATATAGTGTGCCAGTCGCTGTTGCAGGCATTGGGCAATCCGATTATTTCCACGTCAGCACATTTATCAGACGAGAATGGGGATACCCCGATAGTGGGTTTGGAGAAGGCGGAACTGTTCGACCAATTGGACAATTTGGTAGACGTAATTGTGGATGATGATTCTCAAGTAACCTTCGAGGTTTCCACAATTTTAGATTTGACCGAACAGGAACCTGTAATCGTCCGCAAGGGTCTGGGATGGGAGGCTGCTACGGCTTGGGCGACATCGGTCAGTTAATTTGACTAGATAGAGGCGATCGCTAATTTATCCAAAATCGCCATCCAAAATCCCACTGTGGACGATAAACCATAAACTACAGCCGAAAAAACGGGAACTTCGGACTAAAAACTACCACCAACCCAGTTTGTGAATTGTCTACTAAACACTGAGTATAGATGCCCCACAGTAACGGTCATGCACCGATGTTCTGCGGGGCTTAAAGTTTAGGCACAGCAAGGGTTTGAGGTTCTCTTGAGCGGCTTTTCATCCCTGGAGAGCATCAAGAGTCTCCTTAGTTAGATAAACGTAGTAACACACAAGCTGCCCGGTGTCTAACGGCAAGCCTCTACAGTCTAAATATAGAGAGCTGAAACGGTCAATCGCAGGCACTGCCTGATATTACTCAAAATTGCACCGTTTAAGAGCGCCTCTAGTTGACTTTAATTACTACCACCGCCAGGGGCTTTCACCATGACTACTATAAATTCTCTCAGCCAAACTTCTGACAATACGTTTAATTCGGCTGAGCAATTGTTAGGATTCGATTCGCAAACTTTGACAGAGCTTTTAGTAGAGGAACTGCGGGCTGAAATCAAAGTGATGTCTAGGCACGTTCAGGCAGTTGCCAGCAGGATTGCGTTGGAGGTAGAACGGATTTGCCACAAAAGTTCTCGCATTCAAACTTCAGGCGAAATCAGTTCCTGGCAGCTAAACTTAGCGCGTCATCGGTTGCAAAAGTGTCTGTCGTACTACCGACTAGGTTCTAAGCGCGGTCGCGTGGAACTGCACAGCAATCTCAGTGCTATGGTTTATCGCTATGTGGTAGCGCCTCAATCCCAGTTAGGTTTTCAAGCTCGCTACAACCTGATTGAGGACTTCTTGCAAGAGTTTTATGTAGAGTCTATCAAAGCTTTCCGGCGGGAAAATCAGCTTGGGGCAGACTATACGCCGCGCACTCAGTTGGAATTGGCGGAGTATATGGCGTTCAGCGAACAGTATGCCAAGCGGCGGATTAATTTGCCGAATCGCACCAGCCAGCAGCTGGTTGTGTTGCGGGCGCAGAGTTTTGCTCGTCGCTTGCCCTCTGAGACGACAATGGATATTGAACAGGCGGTGGAGTTTCCCAAGGGTGAGGATGCTCAAACGCAAAGTCGGTCAGCGGCAATGCAACAAGTGCGATCGCAATTAGTTGCTGATACAGTTGACCCAGCAGAAGCTGTTTTGCGCGATCGCGTGATCATTGAGCTGATAGAATACCTAGAATCTCAAGGTCAACAAGACTGCGTAAATTACCTTACCTTAAAACTGCAAGACCTTTCCGCTCCTGAAATTGACGAGTTTCTAGGTCTAACCTCGCGCCAGCGTGACTACCTGCAACAGCGCTTCAAGTACCACGTTGAAAAATTCGCTCGTCAGCACAACTGGCAACTGGTGCATCAATGGTTGGGTGCTGACCTTGACCAAAAGCTGGGAATGTCTTCTACTCAGTGGGAAGAGTTTTATAATCAGCTTTCCCCGGAACAGCAGCAGTTGTTGCAGCTAAAACAGGCTCAAATGGACAATCAAGAGATTGCGCGATCGCTCAAATGCACCCCTAAGCAGCTGCAAAAGCGCTGGACTCAAGTCCTAGAAATGGCTTGGAAAGTCCGCAACCAAGGAGACTTATGACTCATGAGTTATGAGTGCTGAGTTTAGAATAAATTCTCTCTATTCAAAATTCAGCACTCAACACTCAGCCCAGCCCCAAGTGTATAGCAGAAAAATTTTCTAAATTCCTAACTTATAATTCATATCTCCTAACTTTTTTCAAGCCATCCTAGTTTAGTTTTGCTAGGGTATTGTTAACAATTATCAATGAAAGCGCACGACTCATTTGAGGTTATGGCGATTAATCTTGTTCATTCTGCTTCACCCCATCCCCCAGCGCAAAATACAACAGCGCTCCGGGAGGTCTTTGAGACAATTCAGGCTGATAGCTGTCCCAGTACCTATAACTTCCATATGCACACCATCTGCTCTGATGGTAGGCTGAAGCCAGAAGAGTTGATAGAGCAGGCAGTCGTCCTCGATCTCAAAGGTCTTGCTATCACCGATCATCACTCTGTTCGTGGTTACAAGGCGGCTCAATGTTGGCTAGATAAGGTATTTGATGGCTCTAAAGTGGACGCTCCTCACCTGTGGACTGGTGCGGAAATTACCTCTAAGCTGCTGGAAATAGAAGTCCACATCCTCTGCTATGCCTTTGACCCAGAACATCCGGCAATGCAGCTGTATTTACAAGGCAAGGCACCGAGGGGAAGCGATGCTGAAGCTGCTAATGTAATTAACGCCGTTCATCAAGCTGGTGGCTTGGCGGTTTTGGCGCACCCATCCCGCTATCGCCTTCGGGCCGCTGAACTCGTGAGAGCGGCTGCGGAGATAGGTGTTGATGGCATGGAAAGCTACTATGCTTACAATAACCCTAGCCCCTGGAAACCCAGCCCCAAGGAAACCACGGAGGCAATACAATTGGCTACTACCTATGGTTTGCTAAACACTTGCGGCACTGATACCCACGGCTTGAGCTTGCTTCAACGTTTGTAGGGGAGCTGGGGGGCTGGGGAGGAGTATTATCAATTAAAACTAAATATCAAGAAACCCGTTTTCCCTATCGAAAACGGGTTTTTTAAGCAATTCTCTCGGTTAGTGATGTTTAATCTAAGGAGATACCCAATCGCCCTTTTTAAGGTGGGGGATTAAGCGTTAACCGAAAAGTATTGTTTAAATTGCGATCGCATTACGCCTAATTGATTAAATAAGCTTAGGACTTACGCACTAAGAACCACGAAATCAATTTCCTGGCCCAAAGCCCAAGTCAGTTGAAACTGACTAAAAAACCTCAAACCAACCCATTTCAATGGGTTTTAGCTTTGAGCAGGAACTTTAGTTCACGGCAACTGCGTAAGTCCTGAAGCTTTCAGCTAATCAATAAATTATTGCCTCTTCCCAAAGTAAGATATGTTTTATGACTTATAAAATAAATGCCGCTCACTAAGGAGCGGCACAAATAGCCCGGATCAGGAATAATGAAAAATTATTATTAAAAATTGCTACTTTGCATCAGCATCAGAACGGTGACGCTAACGCTCATCATCACCAATAGGATAGCCAGAGAAACTGATTGACCCAAGTGGTTAGAAGATTGTGAAACTTTCATTTTTTCTCTTTTAAATTACGAATCTGTTTAATAAACATATCAGTAACCTTAAGGGATCAATGAGAAAAGCACAAGTTTCTTTAACTAACGCAAGGTTTCTTAATAAGAAGGATAGCGATCGCTCAGTTTTCCAGATGCCGAAATACTCGAAACTCCCGCACACCAACAAAGCCAGCCTGCGCGGGCTAATTCCTCGTTATCGGGGCAGAAGCCTGGATAACGAGGAAAGATAGAGTAATTACCTAGTTAAGCCGTGTTCCAGGGCATACCGCACCAACTCGGTACGGCTATTTGTTCCAGTTTTGCTGAACAAGCGGCTGACGTACTTCTCGACGTTGCGGACGCTGGTTTCCAAACGACGGGCAATTTCTTTATTCATCAATCCTTCCGCCACCAAGTCTAAAACACTCTGTTCTCTGGGAGTCAAGTCGATGCGGATAGGTGGGGGCGTTTGCACAATGCGATTGGTATCTTCTAACATTCCCCTGATGGCGGCAATCTGAAGCTTGATATCTTCAATATCGCTGCCACCGCCTGCTGAGTTTGCGCCTGTTGTGCGACGTTCCAGCAAATTTTTGACAATTGCCTCTAATTCTTCCGGGTCAAAAGGTTTGGGGAGATAGGCATCGCACCCAGCTTGATAACCTAGTATGCGATCGCTTGTCATGCCTCTGGCGGTTAAAAATACGACGGGAAGACTCTTAAACCGAGGATCTTCCCGCAACTGCTTGAGGAACTGATAACCATCCACCTTGGGCATCATCACGTCCGAAATCACTAAGTCCGGTACGTTCTTCTGCAACATCTGCCATGCGTCAGTAGCGTTACTGGCAACCTGAACCTTAAAACCACTATCTTGCAGATACTCTTTGACTGCTTCGCGCAATCCAGGTTCGTCGTCTACCAGTAATAATTGTGCTGACATTGTTGTTTCCTTGCCGCTACGTTTTCTTTACAGTTTTGCTGGCATTAGTGTTTTTTTGCCGCTATTTTTTCAATGTAGCGAACTTTTTTCACAGCTATTTGATCGGAATTCTAGACTATACAAATTACACTATTAATGCTAATACTTATTTTTATATTTATTTTATAAAAAATTCTCGTTCTCCAGGCATCACCCCAAAGAACGAGTTTTGTGATGTCTAGCCCCTAGTCCTTAGCCCTTAATGCAGCACCAGACCTAACAAAGCTAAGACACCGTTAATCAGGTAAAACACCCCTACAATCTGCGTTTCACTCCAGCCACTCAGTTCTAGATGGTTGTGGAACGGAGACATTTTAAACAAGCGCTTGCCGATGCCATCTGGGCCTTTGGTGGCTTTGTAGTAGCTAACTTGGGCGATGACCGAAATTGCTTCCACAAAGAAAATCCCACTGAGTATGAACAGCGCCCAGAGGTTGTTACTCAGAAGCCCGACTGCTGAGAGTGCGCCTCCGAGTGCCAGCGAACCTGTATCGCCCATAAAAACGCTGGCTTTGTTGCGGTTGTGAACCAAAAAGCCCAGACAACTGCCACTCATACAGGCGCAGAAAATCATTAGACTGGGCGAGTTTGGGGCAACTATAGCACCAAGTCCAACGAGAGCGATCGCGCAGGTTCCCGCCGCTAGTCCATCCAAACCATCCGTGAGGTTTGTAGCATTACTCTCCGCCACCACAACAAAAACCGCTAAAGGCCAGAACAACAGCCCCAGAGGTAAAGCTAAATTGAAAGGCAACGAGATAGTTGTAATCCCCGCAGGTTGACTTATAACCAGCCACGTACAAAAAAGCACGCCCACCCCAATCTGCAACCCCAGTTTCATTCGGGGCGAGATGCCTTTATTCGAGCGGAGTCTGATTACTTGCCAATCGTCAACCCAGCCAATCGCTCCATATGCTAAAGTTACAATTGATACTCCCATTACAGGCGCAAGCTCTTGCACCCCTACAGTTAAGCAAGACCAAATCAAAGCCACAAATACACCCACAGGCACAAAAAACAAGCCCCCCATCGTTGGGGTGCCTGCTTTTTTTAGATGAGTTTGGGGGCCATCCTCACGAATAAATTGACCAGTTTTCAATGCTTGCAGGAGGGGTACTGCCCAGTACCCTAATCCCGCCGTCACTACAGCACACAGGCACAGGGGCAAACTCATAGAAATGCCCAGCGCTGCAAGATAACCTGCTTGCCAATCGAAAATCAGTGTTCCCACACTCAACCCAACCGCAAGCAACGCTAGTAGGCTCG
Organism: Trichocoleus sp. FACHB-90; assembly: GCF_014695505.1. Classification (NCBI taxonomy): domain Bacteria; kingdom Bacillati; phylum Cyanobacteriota; class Cyanophyceae; order Leptolyngbyales; family Trichocoleusaceae; genus Trichocoleus; species Trichocoleus sp. FACHB-90. Next base: position 13,923 of record NZ_JACJOK010000053.1, on the reverse strand, counting down.
TTCCTGAGAACTTTAACGAACGATCGGAAAATAATTTAGCGTCCACAGATTTTTAGTTCACTTCTCACACCAAAATTCAGAAGCCTAAATTCAGAATCCAGAAGTTTCTCTTGCCTCCTGAAGCCTGAATTCTTATGTGCTGACTATTAATCCTCGACCTCAACGACATCATCATCGTCGTCTAGGTCATCGTAAGCACCATCATCGACCGTCATCAGATCGGCGATTTCTTCATCTTCATCCATAAATGTGTCTGCTACGACTTCACGCGCCAACAGCCGTCCTGTTGATTCCAGCCAGTCGAGAATTGAAGGTTCTTGTTGTAGCGGAATGATACCAGCGAGTTGATGACGCGGTTCTTCGCGCAGAGACGGATTGTAAAACTTAGGGTCGGACATAAGAGGATAAGAGCCAGGGTCGCTAACTAGACATATTGAGTTTACCATTCAGAGAATGGCGATCGCTCCTAGATTATCCCTTTTGTGTCAAGGTGAGCGTTACTAAACTTATCAAAAATGAAGATGAGGATGTCAGTTTGGTTGGAAAAACAAGGGCTAAGCTGATGGTAGTGTCACGCAACGCAAGTGTAAGGTCATAATGAGGAAAGCAGCACTGCTGGAAGCGATCGCTTTTCAAAATCGTGGACTGCTGGCGACAGAAACCGACAAAGCAGCCATTCTCGCCGCCGTTGCCCAATTGGAAGACATAAATCCCACACCCCGTCCGGTTGAGGCGGCTGACTTACTAGACGGCAATTGGCGGCTGCTTTATACCACCAGTCGCAGTTTATTAAACATTGACCAGGTTCCATTGCTTAAACTTGGTCAAATCTATCAATGTATTAGGGCAAAAGAAGCCAAAATTTACAACATTGCTGAAGTTTACGGCTTACCCTATCTCGAAGGCATAGTCAGCGTTACCGCCCGGTTTGAACCGCTTTCTGAACGCCGCGTATTAGTAAAATTTGAGCGTTCCATCTCCGGTTTACAGCGCTTAATCGGCTACAACTCACCCTCTGATTTTATCCAGCAAATTGAAAGCGGGAAAAATTTTCTCGCCTTAGACTTTGGTATCGAAAGCCGCGATCAAAAAGGTTGGCTGGATATCACTTATCTCGACAACGATTTGCGGATAGGTCGAGGCAATGAAGGTAGTGTTTTTGTACTAACAAAAGCCATTAAGTAGTACAGGTGTCTCGCCTGTGTTCTTAGTCAATCAGAGGCGAGACTACAAAATGACAAGGGACGACAAACAACAAATAAAAAATGCAATTAAATCAAGAAACCTTGTTAAGACTATCTCAAGGACAACTGAATTTATTAGAAACTTGTCCAAGAAGATTTCAACACATTTACTTAGACAAACTAAGTTCTCCCACCCATCCAGAACAACAAGAAAGATTGACTTGGGGTAGTCGGTTTCACTTGTTGATGCAGCAGCGAGAACTTGGATTGCCAGTAGAATCCCTGGTGCAGGAAGACGCGCAACTACAACGTTGGGTGAATGCGTTGTTGAATGCAGCACCAGAACTTTTGAAAACAAACTCGACATTTCGTCAAAGCGAACATTGTCGGACACTGAATTTTCAGGGATATTTGCTGACTGTTATCTATGATTTATTAGTTGAAGATGTAGAAAATGCTCAGATTTTTGATTGGAAAACTCATCTTCAACCGAAAAAGCGACAATGGTTAGAAGGAGATTGGCAAACACGTCTTTATCTCTATGTTTTGACAGAAACAAGCGATTATTTGGTTGAACAAGTTTCTATGACTTACTGGTTTGTTCAGTCTCAACCTGAGCCAAAAAGCATTAAGATACAATACAACGCCAGAAAGCACGAGCAAACGGAAAAAGATTTAAAACACCTGTTGACGCAGCTAACAGAATGGCTGCAAGGCTACCGGGATGGGGTTGACTTTCCGCAAGTTCCAGAATCTGCTAATCGTTGCGGTGACTGTAATTTTGCGGTGCGATGCGATCGGGACGCGATCGCATCGCACCTTCGCGCTGACGAAGAAAATCCCATTAATAGAGATTTGCTGCTAAATATCGCTAATATTCAGGAAGTTTCTCTGTAAAGGAAAAAAAATTTCAAAAGTTATGATGGACGAGAAAAATGATCAGGCATTTTCTAATCACTCTTCTGTATATGTCCGCAATTTAGAAATCGACGATCTGGCTCCCGTTTACCACTTGGGAGAATCTGTTTTTACTAGCGATTTGTACCCCTATTTATACAGAACTTGGGACGAATGGGAGGTAATTGGACTATACAACACCGATCCAGAATACTGTCTGGTTGCCGAAATTGATGAACAACTAGCAGGATTCATTTTGGGAACGGTTATTAGCAAAGCAACCTGGACTTATGGATATATTATTTGGCTAGGAGTTAGTCCGAATTTTCAGCGCCGGGGTGTAGGAGATAAGCTGGTTGATAAGCTGATAGAAAGGATGATTGAAGATGGAGTGCGGTTCATGCTGGTTGACACCGATCCTGCTAATACTCCAGCTGTAAAATTCTTTGGACGCAAAGGTTTTGGCAATACTCGACAGCACATTTTCTTGTCGATGAACTTGAGCAAGCACGAGTATTATGGGAGACTGATTTCCTACGAACGCGAAAAAGCTGAGAGGGCTGCATATAAGCGATCGCGTCGTCGTCCTTCGACGCAACCCCAAGGAATTACCAGCGAAGCTGCAACTAAGGTAATGGTGACAGAAACCCCGCCGCCGACTGGGGATGATCCCAGTAGATTATCAGGTGAATAGAAAGCCGGACGACTAAAGCCGCGGCTTTCGCGTACAAAGTCCGCCTTGGCAGGTTTTGTTTGTGTAGCGCCACCCTTCAAGGTGAACGTACTAGCTGCTGAGGCGACTAAAGAAAATCGCAGCTAAGATAATCAAACCCAACAGGGCTAAGGGAACCCAGAAATTAATAGGCTCTATCATCTCAGTTAATTTTATCCCAGCGATCGGGTATTTAAATTAATAATCTTTATAGAATACAGCTAGAATGTAAAGCGAAAATTATTTTAAAAGGCAACCATGACATCACAAGATACGGTGACATGGCTACAAGAACGCACCGCACTGGGCGTACTGTCCGCACCGATATTAAATGCGATCGCGCAAGTTTTAGAAGAGAAAATTGTACCAGCACAGACGAACCTGGTAGTAGAGGACACCCCCCCGGAAGGACTCTACATTTTAAGACAAGGGCAGCTAGAAGGCGATCGCAAAGAGCAAATCGGTTCAGCCTGGGGAATTAGTTTCCTCCCTGGAGCCGCCATACACCTACAGGAATTGCTATTAGACCAGCAGGCGCAGCGCACTGTCAAGACTTTGAGCGAATGCCAACTCTGGTTGCTTCCCGCCGCCCAATTTCGGGAATTAGTTGCCAAATATCCGGAAATTTCCCAGGCGTTCTCCCAACAAATGGCGCAAGAACTGGCGAAGCTATCTTCCCAGCTAAGCTACGAACAAGAACGTCAAATAGCCTTGCGTCCCTACCTAGTAGCTAGAGCCAAACGCGGTATTGTGGGGAAAAGTCGCTATGCTACCAGGCTCCGAGAACAAATTAAACAGGCAGATCGCGATCGCCGTCCAGTCCTAATTTTCGGAGAACCTGGGTTAGAAAAAGACAATACCGCCGCCCTCATTCACTTCAGTTGTCCAAACCGACGCGAACCTGTAATTAAAGTAGACTGTAGTACCCTACAAGCTAGCGGTGCAGAACTATTTGGGCGCGTCGGCGGTAAACCAGGGCTAATCGAATCACTAGGGACAGGCACCTTAATACTCAACAATATCCAAGAACTGCCCCCAGAACTCACGCCCAAACTAGCGCAACTTTTAGAAACCAACATCTACAACCCCGTTGAAAGTTCCCAGCAGCGTAGCGCAGACAAGATGCCTGCGGGACAGGAACACAAAAGTAGGAAAGAAAATTCCTCACTCAGCCCCAAAGCCGAAGCGCTCATTTGTCAAGCCCGCATCATTATGATTGCGGAAAAACACCTACCTACAATTGAACGTCAAGTTGGTCATTTAATAAAAGTACCGCCGCTACGAGTGCGAAAAGCTGACATCGAAGCTCAGGTAGAATACTACATTAGCCTCTTGTGTCGGGCAAAAGGTATTCCCAAACCCACAGTCACTCCAGAAGCTTTGCGCCGTTTACAAGCGTATGATTTCCCCGGCAACCTCAGAGAACTGCAAAGTCTCGTAGAACGAGCCATCGTCCAGTCTCCTGGCACTAAAGAGTTAACCGAAGAAGTTTTTTGGTCAGTTGAAAGTAAAAAAAAGCAATTTCGCGTCAATCTTTTAAATGCCTATCCCGCTTTGCGGCGGTTTCTCAGAAGTTCTTGGTGGCCGGATAGAATTAACTACAGCTTCACCTCCGGCTTTTTTGCCCTCGTCGTCGGACTATTATTTTTTGGCCCCCAGAGTCGTTCGGAAAATGTGACTCTAAACTTATTCTGGGCGTGGTGGTGGCCTTTGATACTAATCGGTTTTCCCTTTGTCGGAAGGCTTTGGTGTGCTTTTTGTCCTTTTATGATTTATGGGGAAATCACCCAGAAGCTTTCCCTGTGGATATTTCCGCGTCAGTTGAAACGTTGGCCCCGACAGTCAGCGGAAAAGTGGGGCGGATGGTTTCTGTTTGGGCTATTTGTCCTAATTTATCTCTGGGAAGAACTTTGGAATTTAGAAGATACTGCTTATTTATCCGCTTGTTTGCTGTTATTAATTACCGCCGGAGCGATGATTTTCTCAGCAATTTTTGAACGGCGGTTTTGGTGTCGGTATCTGTGTCCGATTGGCGGAATGAACGGGCTATTTGCTAAGCTTTCAATGATAGAATTAAGGGCGCAGCAAGGCACTTGTTCAGCAGAATGTACTACCTATCAATGTTACAAGGGCGGCCCGCAAAAAGGGGAAGGTTTGGAAACTGGCGGCTGTCCGGTTTACTCTCACCCTGCCCAATTGGAAGATAACAAAGACTGTGTATTGTGTATGACGTGTCTTAAAGCTTGTCCGCACCGTTCAGTTGAACTAAATTTGCGTCCGCCGGGAATTGAGTTATGGACAAGTCATACACCCCACGCTTATGAAGTGGCGTTGTTACTGTTGCTATTGGGAGGAGTTTATTTGCATCGATTGCCAGAGTTGCAATCAATTTTAGGGTTGAATTTAGATTTAACGCAATTTTGGCAACATTTCGGATTATCGATTTTCGCTTTAATTATTCCTGCTACTGTGCCTTTTTTAGCTTATGGTGGAATCTTGCTTTTTAAGGGTTCTCTAAAACCTCGCTCGTTTGTAGAGTTAGCTTATGGGTATTTGCCGTTAGTTTTGGGGGCAAATTTATCTCACTATTTGCAGCTAGGTTTGGGTGAAGCTGGACGCATTTTACCGCTAACTATGGCGACTTTTGGGTTAAGTGGTGAAGGGTTGCCCGTGTTGGTGGCTCATCCCGCTGTGATAGAGTTTTTGCAGGGAACGACGCTGATTTTCTCGCTGCTGTTGACGATGCTATTAACTCAGAAAATTGCCAGACAGCAGATGCGATCGCTTTTACCCCAACATTTGAGCGCGATCGCGCTTTTCGTCTCCCTCTGGATGATTATCCTCCGTTAGTTGTCTTTCATCCCCAACTGCTGCTCATTAGTTGGTAGTTGGGGTGCTTGAATGGAGATGTGATCGCCCAAATACCCGACAACTTGACCACCTATTATCAAATTCTATCAACTAGAAGTCTTTGATTTGTGCTAACTGTATCCCAGGGATAAGGCTAAGGCTACAATATTAGCGTCAGACTTTCGCACTTAACCAGCTGTAGTAGTTGTAGCGGTTGTGTCTAATCTGCGAACCACTTTACTGAAAAAATGTATAAAGATAATAGAGAGGTAAAATCATGGACTTGAGTGAGGAGCAAAGTCTGGGAGTAACCCAAATTTTTATAGAACTTCAAGAGAAACTAAAGCAAAACCTAAAAGTTTCTCTTTTAGAAAATATAGAAAAACTCTCTCAAGTAGAAATAAAAGCGCGTGCTTTTGCTATCCTCGGTCAAGTCATACGCGAAAAAACATATTTATCTCAATCTCAGAAAGAAATTACCACAATATTTGATGAGGTGTTTGCAGATGTCGTAACTTCAGTGTATCTAGCTGGATGCTCTCTGGATAAACCTGCTCAAACTCTTCTTCGTAGAGTATTAGAGCTAGGTGTTGCTATTATATACTTATGGGATATGCCTCATCAGTTTTGGGCATGGAAGTGCCACGATAAGGATCTTAACTTTAATGAAATGATTGATTACCTCAATAGTGCAAGTTATACATCATTTATTTTAGGTGAAAATTATAAAAAATATACTGGCTTTTCACTTGAGGTAGACGAATGTAAAAAAATATATAGAACTCTTAGTAATACTATACATGGCAAAATTTCAACTTTTGAGTCTGTTCTACCAGATCGTTTTAATCATAACTCTGCGGATTGGCAAAAGCATCTCGATCTGGTAACAAAAGTTCAAAACATACTGTTACACCTGTGGGAAAATCGATTTAGTGACAGTTTTTTTGAATTAGAAAAAAGATTACCATCACTTTCACGATTGCAATAAATTATAAGAATGTCTGAAAATTCACAAGTTTTAGAGTTACTACAGGCTGCTAGATGTGAGGATCTAGTCTATGCCCAAATTCCGCAGTTAACAGTTTTAGGTGACTTTGAACGCAAAGTTGTAGACATTTTAAAAGGTGGTGGTGCTCATCTTTTGGAAGGTTCTCGTGGCGTTGGAAAGTCTATGCTACTTAGGCAAGCAGAATTTGAGATGGACAGCGACTTTACGATACATCGAAAGTTAGCTGTATATGTTACGTTTCAAACCAGTACCTTGCTAGAGGGAATTAAAGTAGGTGAACGGGATGCCTTTCAATCTTGGGTAGGTGCAAAAATCCTCGAAAATTTACATGAGAAACTTCTTTCTCTCGATTTGATTAGTCATGAGAGTGTTATCGACCCATACCAGGCGATGTTTGGTATAAAGTCTCCTAAAGAGACAAAAATATATTTGCAAGAAAAAGCCCATCAGTTGCAAAACCTAGCGATGGCAGTAAATAAAGAAGAAATAATAGCTAAAATCGGAAATGATTTTTTTGATAAAGTTAACGATTTAGGCTATGTAATGGAAACTCTTAAGGAAATCATTGCAAAATTTGAGCTACAAAAAATAGTCTTTTTATTTGATGAGGCCGCTCACACTTTTATTCCTAGACAACAAGAAATTTTTTTTGAAATATTTAAACGTATTCATGGCGGTTCAATAGCCGTTAAAGCAGCTGTTTATCCAAGCATAACTTCTTATGGAAAAAACTTTGAACCTGAGCAAGATGCGATAGCTATACCAATGGATAGATTTGACCATACTATTGAAGGACGTCAGGCAATCAGAGAAAATTTTAGGGATATGTTGAAAAAGCGAATAGATTCTGATAATTCTTTATGTAAAAAGATTTTTAGTAAAGGTCAAATATTAGATATTTGTATTTATCTTTCTACAGGAAATCCTCGTGCATTTTTACATATTTTGAATCGCACTCTTGAAAAAGCTCAACAATTAAAAGAAGGATTTTCTGAGAGGGCAGTTAGGTTAGCAGTACAGGATTTTATTGATAAAGAACTTATTCCTTATCATCAAAACTTATCTAAAAGAATCCCTAAGTTTTCTCACCATGTCAGGGTTGGGATGGATTTATTAAGGAGTTATATTATTCCAGAACTTAGAAGTAAAAACCATCGTCAAAAGCAAAATAACTACCAGTCAGCTTTTTTCACAGTTCGACGTGATATGTCGCCTAATCTTAAACTAGCATTAAACATTTTATGCTACTCAGGCGTACTAACAAACAAGGGAACAATCGCTGTTTCTGATAAAAAAACTGGTTTTCGATATATGGTGCATCTTGCATTTCTTGTTACAGAAAAAGCATTTTTAATGCCTGATTTGGCAGAGGCAATCAATGTTTTAAGTATTAGATATTCTAAAGAGTTTGCGGGTGATGATCCGCAGTTTGAAACTTATTTAAGGGCTTTAAAAGAAGCATCAGACCAATGCGCTAATTGTTCGGCAGACTTACCACCAAATGCAAAGTTTTGCCCTGAGTGTGGACAAAAAGTTCAAGCAACATCTATTATAAGTGGCTTACTAGACGAATCGATTGAGGCTTTATCTATTAGTGGAAAGCTTAAAGATAGAATTAGGCAACAATTCCCTAAAATTGGTGATATTGTTCAGGCGAAACGTACACAATTAATGGGTATAAGATTTATAGGGGAAGTTCGTTCGAGAATAATCAAAAATGCAGCCAATGAATTCATCTCTGGGTAACTATTGCTTCGGTATTACTAGACTAATTTGACAATGGCTCGGAAGTATTAGCTATCTCTAAATTAAACAAAATCCTGGCAATAGCTCAAAAATTTTTCCTCTCATTAGTTGGGTCGTCGCATAATCGCAAGTAATCCTCTCAATTAGCGGTTTTCCACTGAGGCAAAGTTGTTGTGAGGTTTGTTGGGCTATCTGTGAAAATTGAGGCAGTCATGGCACTAAAATTAATTAGGGTTGTAAAATAACTCTATTCAATTTAGCCATTTATCTCAGTAACAACTGATAGTTAAAGTCGCTAAAATGTAAAATTGGTAATGGTCGATTAGGGTATTTTAGGAAAAATGTCACAGCAGCAACTCGAATGGCAGGTACAGCCAAATATTCAACCACCAGCGGCCTTTATTGAAGAAGTTAAACGTTACGCATCTGGATTACCAGGACATTATGCTGCTCAATTGTTATGGCAACGGGGAATTAGAGATACAACCCAGTTAGCAGGTTATTTGAACCCAAATCTGTATCAACCTGCAAGTCCGTTTGAATTTGGACAGGAAATGCGGTGGGCGACAGAAAGATTACTGGAAGCCCGAAACTCTGGTGAAAAAGTTGCTATTTGGGGAGATTTTGATGCTGATGGCATTACATCTACTTCTATTTTATGGGATGGATTAGGACAGTTCTTCGCTCAGTATCTACAACTAAGCTATTATATTCCTAATCGTTTAACCGAGTCTCATGGACTTAATAATAATGGAATTAAAGCACTTGCCGAAAGTGGAACAAAGCTGATTGTTACTTGCGACACAGGTAGCACTAATATCAGTGAAATTGAGTATGCCCAAAAATTGGGTATTGATATTATTGTCACCGATCATCACACGCTACCTACAGAACGTCCCGATGTAAAAGCAATTATCAATCCTCGCTATTTGCCACCAGAACATCCGATGTTTCATCTTTCTGGTGTTGCAGTTGCTTACAAGTTAGTGGAAGCACTTTATGAAACTTTGCCAGATGTTCCTCAACAACCTTTAGAGGATTTGTTGGATTTAGTTGCAATTGGTTTAATTGCCGATTTAGTACAACTTAGCGGTGATTGTCGCTACCTAGCACAGCGAGGAATTGAACGCCTGCAACAGCAACTCAAAAAACGCAATCGTCCTGGTGTAGCGCGTCTGTTAGAATTATGTCAAAAAAGTGGCGATCGCCCAACTGACATTTCTTTCGGTCTTGGCCCTAGAATTAACGCTGTGAGTCGCATTCAAGGCGATGCTTCTTTCTGTGTAGAGTTGCTGACAAGCCGTGATGAAAAACGCACTCAGCAGTTAGCAACAGAGACAGAATTAGCTAATTGTCGCCGCAAAGCTTTGCAAAAAGATGTCGCTTTTGATGTTAACAAAAAGTTAGCCCAACTCGATTTATCAACAACTAGCGTAATTGTTCTTTGCGACCCTCAGTGGGCTGTAGGCGTTTTGGGTTTGGTGGCGGGACAAGTAGCGCAAGAAACTGGTCGTCCGACTGTTTTGTTGAGTACAGAAGGCGATTTGAGCGAAAATGCGATCGCACGCGGTTCTGCGCGTTCTGTTAATCAGGTTGATCTCTATCAGTTAGTAAACGCACAAGCACACTTATTACATCGATTTGGCGGTCATCCCTTCGCTGCTGGATTGAGTCTCCCAGTCCAGAAAATTCCTCTATTTACAGAAGCAATTAATCAGCAGTTACGTGCCACTGTTGGCACCCCAGACGGCACTCCTTTACCGCCAATTGTACAAGCAGATTTAGTTTGTACGGTGCGCGAATTAGGAAAAGATTTGTTTCGCGAATTAAAATTGCTGGAACCCTGCGGTATGGGCAACCCAGTCCCAAAATTGCTGATTCAAAATTGCTGGTTTGAAAGTATGTGGAATAGCAATACTCAGGACTTCAAAGGTAGAAAAGTTCAATACATTAAAACTAACTTTAAAATTTGCGATGATTCCTGCGAAACTGGCTTTGAAGGTATTTGGTGGGGACACTATAAAGAAGATTTACCTAAAGGTAGATGCGATGCAATTGTTGAACTCGATTTCAATAGTTATGAAAATCCCAGTAAAGGAATAAAACCTCATTATGAAGTGCGGATGATTGCGGTGCGTACTGTTGCCCAAACACACTCGCTAGGCACTACTAGCCAACTAGACTGGATTTTAGACTGTCGTGAGGAATCCTTAGTTTGTAGCACAGATGTCTCGCCTGTGAGTTTGCACTCGTCAGTCCTACCAGTTAGAGAGTGTCCTAGCAGTTGGGATGAGTTGCAAATGTGGTTCAGACGCGCCCAACAGACAAATCGGAAACTAGCGATCGCATATCACCCCCCTGAACCAATTCCACCCGACCACATTTGGCTACAACTTGTAGGAATCGCCAAATACCTCAGCCGTACAGGAGAAACGGCAAGTGATGACCAAATATCTCAGAAGCTAGGAATAAGCGATCGCACTCTCCAACTGGGACTTGATGCTTTATCTCATCTTGGTTTTTTTGTCAAACAACTAGACTGGAATTTTCAGATTAGTTTCCATCCAGAAGAATCTTCTCCCAGTCTTGCCAAGAATGCCATCGAGCAATTTATCGCAGCTGTCCAAGAAGAACAATTTCGCCAAAAATACTTTTATCAAGTTCCCTTGTCCGCCATTCGAGCGATGGCTACTCAAAATACAATCAGTTAAAAATAGTGGATTATTAGTTAGTAGAACAGCCCAGACCCCTGTCCGTGAATCCTCAATTGTTCATTACTACTAATCAATAATCACCAAACATAAACCATCAACAGATTCAATTGATGCAAAATTCTCTCCAAACGCCCCACAGTGGATATCATTGGAACGGCAGCAGCCAGCGATTTTTTGAAGGTTGGTATTATCGCGTTACTTTACCAGATTGCGGTCATACCTTCGCTTTCATGTATTCAATTGACGATCCCATTGGCGGCAAACCGCAAAGTGGCGGTGCAGCACAAATTCTTGGCCCAGAGGATAGCTATCTTTGCCGCACCTTCCCAGATGTCAACAAGTTCTGGGCATCACGGGACGTTTTAGCCTTCGGACACTGGGGAAAAACCGATTTGTCCACCAAACCCGCCTACCTCCCCTCCGATCAATTTCAGCTTAACGTTCAAGAAGGTTATCAAGCTACAGCAACCTTAAATCAGGGCTTTTTACAAGATCCCGGTACGGGTGCATCCGCACGGTGGGAATATCAGATTCAGCCAGTGTACGGTTGGGGAAATCAACATCAACCACAGCAATCAACAGCCGGATGGTTGTCTTCTTTCCCGATTTTTGAACCGGGATGGCAGATATTGATGGCTCACGGTTTAGCAACAGGCTGGATTGAGTGGAATGGCGATCGCTACGATTTTACCAACGCCCCAGCTTACGGGGAAAAAAACTGGGGACGCGCTTTTCCGCAAAAATGGTTTTGGGTGAATTGTAATAGCTTTGACAATGAACCCATCGCTTTAACTGCTGGTGGCGGTAGACGCGGGGTGTTGTGGTGGATGGAATCTGTAGCGATGATAGGTTTGCATTATCGCGGCAAATTTTACGAGTTTGTACCCTGGAACTCAAAGGTAAGCTGGAATATCGAGCCTTGGGGGAATTGGCAGATGCAAGCCAGAAATGAGCATTTTGAAATTGAACTCACAGGAACTAGCGATCGCCCCGGAACTCCCCTACGTGCGCCCACAGAAAACGGTTTAGTTTTCTGTTGTCGCGATACCATGAACGGTCAGCTTAGCCTGGAACTGCGAGAACTGTCCGCCAGCAAACCGAAAACCATCCTGAAAGCACACAGTTCTCTATGTGGATTAGAAACAGGAGGTACTTCTTGGGAAGAAACCTGGCGGTCTGCTTAAAGATAGGTGAGTGATGGTTCGCTCAACTGCTATGATCTGCTTAGAGTTGGGGCTGTAGCTCAGATGGATAGAGCGAGCGCCTCCTAAGCGCTAGGTCGCCGGTTCGAGTCTGGCCAGTCCCGTTGTCTGCTAATCTCTAATAGTATTTCTCGCTCAGCAAAGTGCATCTACCGTTGACGCACTTGTTGAGATAGGGAAATTTCATATTGGGCGCACTTGCCCAAACTTTAAACTCGGCTTCTTCGATTGATGATTCTGAAAATTTCTCCCAGCGGACAACAAAAATTATTTTCCAAGACTTCTCAGTCTAAAGGTAAATCTTATCGGTTGCTGTTGCTAGTCCTACCTATAGTGCTTTGGTTTGGGTACAAGCAGGTTGAAAAAAGTTTTATTAAACCCCAAGCATTATTAGTTTTGGGTGGTTCCACTAAAGATTTGGAGCGTGAGAAGTTTGCAGCTAAATTGGCGCGTGAAAACCCAGATTTACCAATCTGGGTTTCTTCAGGTAGCACCAACAAAACCTACGTCAAACGAGTTTTTGCCAAAGCTGGAGTTGATCCTAGTCGCCTGCGCTTGGACTATAAGGCGTTGGATACGGTCACGAACTTTACCACCCTGGTTGACGAAATGGAAGCTAAAGGAATCTCTAGCATCTATTTAATTACCTCTGACTACCATATGCGCCGCGCCAGGGTAATTGGAGAGATTGTTTTGGGCAGTCGGGGAATTGCGATTAAGCCTGTAGTAGTGGAAACGGGGAACCCATCTGAGCCGATTGAAAAATCAATCCGCGATGGAGCCAGAGCTATTCTCTGGGTGACTACCGGATATACAGGGGCTACCCTAAGTAAGTCGTATAGAACCCCTCCCTAATCCCCAGGGACTATTCATTCTAAAAGGGAAAATATCCCTTTGAGATCGTGCCCTAACATTCGTTGTGCCGTCGTCAAAGACTCATAACCATTCCGGCGGGCGACATCCTTAACCCAATGCAGCCGATTTTCAATCTGCCAATGTCCTCTAATCAGTTAGGCTAATCGTTGTCCTGTGGCGCTCAGGCTAGTGATATAGTAATGGGTCTCCTGATAAGAAACGTTTTGTCGCCAACCGCGACGCTCGACTTTGACAAAACAACTTATTCCTTGCCAAGCCGGATTAATCCCAGTCAAATTTGTAAAGACGCTGAGCAAGACGTTGGGTAATTCGGTTTCTGGTTTTTTCTGTTTGAGTATAAATATCTATGGGTCTACTCTCGTCGGCATTCTGCTGTAACTGCCGATGCAATTTCGGTTGATTCTGCTTGACAGCTAAAAGATAGTCGTTGCCCGACTCAATGATGGCACTCACAGTTTTTTTTGGCAGTGTAAAGAATCTATTGTGATCACCATATCCTCTAAATGCAAGGCTTCAAGCAAACTTCTGACCACTTCAATTTCGCTACTCTCTTTATTGAGGAAGGCTTGTTGGGCGAAGACACAGCCTTGTTCTTGGGAATAAATTGAGACAATATTCACCCCACATTCCGCCCTTTCAACTGTCACAGTCGATAATTTTGAACAGGTAGAAGTAAGTGATGGCAAAGTTTCGGGTGCATCATGGTTTCTGGAGAAATTCGGGTTCAAACTCT
>NZ_JACJOK010000052.1:0-117175 GCF_014695505.1 Trichocoleus sp. FACHB-90 | reverse complement strand
ACCCAGTCTGGGGCTGCTTTTTTACTGCATCTACTTAATCACAATCAATCCCAGAATTCAAGCCCCGCAACAAATGTCACTTCTTATACCTATTCTGTTTCTGCTATTTTGATTAGCCATTTTTAACATTTTTACATAACAAGTTCGGTAGAGCCTGTTTATTTAAGAACTCCACTACACGCTGAAGTTCAGTAGGAATTTTATCAGCAACAAAGACTAGGCGTATTTTGCCAGCTAGCAGGTTCGTTTTGACCTGCTGCCAGAACTGCTTTTGGTCAGCGTCAGCACCCAAAAATTCAGCTAGTATCTGTTCAGAATCGCCACCTTGAAGCTGACACGTAGCCTCAAATTGAGCGATAATTTTCTCAACAGGCCAGTAAACTACTCCATTAGCAGCATAGTCGAGCATCTGACCTACCACCTCTCGCCGGAGGCGCGTGTCAGTGCTACGCTTGACTTCCACTAGGGTTGGAATTCCATCCTGGTCAAGAAACAAATGATCGACTGACCATCGATCGATACCACCCTCCTGAGATGGCACTCCAACCTCTCGTTTGACTAGCAACCATTGTCGTGGTGCAGCAGTGTCGATTTGATCGCCAGCCAGCAGATTAGGATATTTTGCAAGAAGTTCTTGCAGCAAAGCCTCCGAGTCATAGGCTTTTTCGTTCATCTCAACCAGCTGACCATTATCTTGAATCAGGTAAATAGCACCACTCATCGAAATTCCCTTGTATTGACCTATCTAAGGTTCCCATTTTCAAGGTTCGATGTTACATAGCGGCTAGATTCTACCTACGAACACGCACTCAGCTGGGCCAGTCATGTAAACTCGCTGGTCTTGTTCTGACCATTCGATTTCCAAACAACCGCCGGGTAGTTCCACCGTAGCAACGCGATCGCATTTCTGTGCCAATACCCCAGCCACCACCACAGCACAAGCACCCGTACCGCAAGCTAAAGTTATCCCAGCACCTCTTTCCCACACCCGCATTTTCAGATAATCTGGGCGCACCACTTGAATAAACTCGGTATTGGTACGTTTGGGGAAAACTGGGTGATGTTCAAACTGAGAACCTATGGTTTCTAACTCGATAGCAGCGACATCCTCCACAAATGTGATGCAGTGGGGATTGCCCATGCTAACACAAGTTACTAACCAAGACTTTCCAGCAACTTCCAAAGGTTCATTTATCGCTTTCTTGTCTGGTGCTACTAGCGTCGTGGGAATTTCTGCTGCAAGTAGTCGCGGCATTCCCATATCGACTGTAACTTGACCATCCGGCTTAATTTGCGGTGTCATGACACCAGCCAGTGTGTGGATGCGATAGGTGATTGGGGACTGGGGATTAGGGATTGGGGATTGGGGATTGGGAACCCTTGAAGATTCTTCACCCAGTCCCTTGTCCCCAGTCTCTTGTCCCCAGCCTTCTAAATCTGCGATAAATTTGGCTAAACAGCGAATACCATTGCCGCACATCTCCGGTTCTGAACCATCAGAGTTAAAAATCCGCATAGTGTAGTCGGTGCCATCTTGTCCGGGAAGGGCGAAAATCACACCATTTGCACCGATACCGAAGTGGCGATCGCATAACTTGACAGCATCCTCTGGTGTCAGACAGGGTTCGTCTGTGCCACGATTATCAATAAGGATGAAATCATTCCCCAGTCCCTGATATTTAGTAAACTCGATATTCATAGCAGCAATTACCACTTAACGGTCTTCAATTAGCATAAACTATGTAATGGGTGATGGAAAACTTAGGAGTTATCAGGTTTCGATTAATAACTCTTAATTCCTAATTTTTT
Organism: Trichocoleus sp. FACHB-90; assembly: GCF_014695505.1. Classification (NCBI taxonomy): domain Bacteria; kingdom Bacillati; phylum Cyanobacteriota; class Cyanophyceae; order Leptolyngbyales; family Trichocoleusaceae; genus Trichocoleus; species Trichocoleus sp. FACHB-90. Next base: position 115,366 of record NZ_JACJOK010000052.1, on the reverse strand, counting down.
AAAATTACCAATTATCAAGGATATATTTTATGGCTGCTGAACTGGAAACTGGATTACCGAGTATTCGCCTACTCCAAACATTTGTTAAAGAAGGAAAAGAAGTCGAGATAAAACTGCTTACAAACGATGTTTTAGGTGGAAAAATTCGCTGGCTGGATCAAAACTGTATTTGTCTGATGGAGCAATCAAACCAGCCCACAATAGTTTGGCTGCAAGCGATCGCATATGTGAAGCCAAAGTCCTGAAGAGTGTTGAGTGTTGAGTTGTTTTCCCAATTCAACACTCAACACTTTTTAAAGTTCCTGCTGATTATCAGATGTAAGTAATTCTGGGAAAGCTTCGCTCGCAGGCATCTGGATTACAGGAACCTGTACAACACGAGAATCCTCAGAAACTGGGGAGAGCCACTCCTGCACTTGATTTAGAGGATAACTGCCGCCGCACAAAAGTAGCTGATCGCCTGCCAACAGCTGGGTATCGCCGCCGGGAAACCGGATGAACTTCCCTTCGCGCCGAATTGCTTGCACTTGTACCCCGTACTGGCGGCGCATATGCAACTGGGAGAGAGTTTTCCCTGCAACCGGACTATCCTCTGGAACTAACAACCACTGACAAGGAGCATTTTCACTGGGAATTGCCACTTTACCCTTTGCCAGTTGATCGAAGGCAGCTTGTTCATTTGATTCTCCCACCACCAACAAGCGATCGCCTTCTTCCAAAATTGTTTGGATATTTGGATAATCTATTTCTTCCCCGCCACTGCGACGAATTGCCACCAGAGAGACACCAGTCAAACGGCGTAAATCAGTCTCCTCCAGCGTCATCCCGATTAAAGGAGAACCAGGAGGGAGAGGATACCACTTGCTATTCATTTGGGCAGCCGCAACCTCCAAGTCGCGGGCAATTTCCGAAGGCGATCGCTCTGGGCGCAGTGCCAGATAATGACTATTGCGGATTTGCTGCATTTCCTTCTGAATTGTCCATGAAGGCAAGCCATTCCCAGCCAAAAGATGGGAAGCCAGTTCCAAAGAAGCTTCAAATTCAGGTTGCACCACCTCCCGCGCCCCCAGTTGGTAAAGCAGTTCGATATCTTTATTGTGGTTGGCGCGGACAACGATATCCAACTCAGGAGCCAATTCTAAAGCGCGTTTCAGGCAAAGACGGGTAGCCATCGGATCGGGCATAGCGATCGCCATCCCCGTCGCCTTGTCTACCCCAGCAGCTTCCAAAACGTGCAAAGAAGCCCCATTGCCATAAACATAAGAAACCCCCGCCTCTCTCATTTGCTGAATCTTACTTTCAGACTGATCGATAACCACAACTGGATACTTGTGTTCCTGCAACAGGTTCACCAGATTTCGTCCGACTTGCCCATAGCCACAAACCACCACATGATTTTGCAAAGGCAAATCGCAAGCAACTTCCAACGGGGCATCTGCTGTGTCTAAAAACGACTTCAGCCAAGGCAACTCTAACAATTTTGGCACCAGGCGCAGCACAAAAGGCGTAAGTACCAACGTTACAGCAGTTGTACCCAAAATCAGTAAGTAAATTCGGCGAGAAACCAATCCCAGTGCTTGCCCTTCACTCGCCAGCACAAACGAGAATTCCCCAATCTGAGCTAATCCCAACCCAACAATTAAAGCCGTTTTCAACGGATATCCAAACGCTCTTACGATTGGTGTCACAATCAAAAACTTGCCGACAAAAACCAAACATACTAGCCCCAGAATTAACTCTATATTTTCCCAGAGAAAAACTGGGTCGATCAGCATCCCAATCGCGGCAAAAAATAAAGCTGCAAAAACATCGCGCAGCGGTTCCACATAAGTCAGAGTTTGGTCAGCATATTCCACCTCCGAGATCATTAACCCGGCGACAAATGCCCCCATTTCAATCGAAAGGCCCATATACTCTGTGAGCAACGCAATGCCCAAACACAGCGCCACCACACCCAGTAGAAACAGCTCCCGGCTTTCCGTTTTAGCCAGCAAACGCAGCAAAGGCGGGATCAGCCAAATACCAACAGCCACAGCCCCCGCAGCAAATACCCCAATCTGCAAAAGCGCTAAAGCGATCGCTTTGCCAATTGCTTCTGGGGGTTTGTCCAGCGCTGGTAACACCGCCAGCATCAATCCCAGTGCCAAATCCTGCACCACCAGAATCCCCAGCATCACCTGAGCGTGAGGCGTTGCCGTCTCGTTGCGCTCCATCAGACACTTGAGGACTACAGCGGTGGAAGACAGAGACAGAATCGCCCCTAGGAAGACACCTTTCGCTGGTAAAGTACCCCAAGCCCCAGTTACGCCACATACCAAAACTGTGACTAGAATAGTCAGGGCGATTTGTAACCCGCCCCCTCCCAGCGCAATTTTTTGAACTTTTTTCAGTTCCGTAAAGGAAAACTCGACTCCCAGCGCGAACAACAAAAAGGCAACGCCAAACTGAGCCAGCGTTTCTATCTGAATCAACTCTTTAATTAGTCTCAACCCCGCTGGGCCAACAACCATCCCGCCCAGAATATAGCCCAGTAAAGCAGGTTGACGGCATAAGGCTGCCACCAGACCACCAGCCGCAGCTGCCGCGAGAACCGTCACTAAGTCAACAATCAGTCTAAAATCTTCTTGCACAAGTTTCTTTTATAAAAAAACTATGAAGGTATATAAACTTTAGGATACAGAGTTTTTAGGGCTGTGCAGATCCCTTTGACTAAAGGTTCATCTGTCTTCAGTAGGAACTGCATACACTACTTACTCTGCCTTTTCTCGTTCCCAGGTCAGAGAAGGGAATGCTCCGAATCAGGCTCCCACCTCATCTCTTCCTTGGCTTTACTTGCCGTTGGGGGAGACTGGAGCCTTTGTGAATCGCGTTCGGAGTCTTAACGAGTAGAAAAATATGGGAAACACTTGAGACAGGGTGATAGTCTATCCGCTAGTACAAAAAATATCTGTATATTTTGTCAACAATCCTGTGGGAGTAATTGCCTGTGATGTCGAAGAATCTGCTAAAATCTCGCCCTGACCTACAGCAACTCGGTTCTACACTTTTTTCTCTGAAAGTCAAAAATACAAAGAAAGAATTTTTTCTTTTGCCCGTTGCTTTTTGCCTTTTTACTTTGCCAGCGCGAGCCTTGCAGGTTCAGGTGACACCCACTAATCCCGAGTTGGGGGATACTCTTTCAGTGGTGATTCAAAAAGATGCAGCAGACTCGCAAAGTCCCACGGTTTCTCTGAAACAGCAGAATTACTCAGCGTTTTCTATCGGTCAAAATCGCTTTCGAGCTTTGCTACCAACGACACCTTTAGATAAGCCGGGAAGGTTGGTAATTCGGGTGGCGGGTGATGGAGAAGTGCGGGAAATTCCGATTGTTTTGCGATCGCGCTCTTTTCCTGTGCAACGGATTACTCTACCCCCTGGAAAAGCTGGACAGGGAGCAACGCGGTATGAACTAGATCGGGTCGCGGCTTTTAAAAAGTTAGTGACACCGCAAAAGTTCTGGAATGGCCCCTTCCTGAAGCCGAACCGGGGAAGAATCAGCAGCATTTACGGAGTTCGTCGCTACTACAATGGCAAATTTGCCAACGATTACTACCATCGCGGGGTTGACTACGCTGGCGGGTATGGTTCGCCTGTGACAGCGCCAGCAGCAGGACGGGTGGCGTTGGTGGGAAGGGTAAGCCAAGGCTTCCGGGTTCACGGTAATGTCATTGGAGTTGACCACGGGCAAGGTGTCACCAGTATTTTTATGCACCTGAGCCGTATTGATGTTAAGGAAGGGGATATTGTAAAACCTGGTCAGGTAATTGGTGCCATTGGTTCTACGGGCGCTTCAACTGGCCCTCATTTGCACTGGGGATTGTATGTAAATGGCTTATCCGTTGACCCTGGCCCCTGGCGAAATCAAGAAGTTCAATGAGGCTTGAGGAAGTTTTGATGTATTTTTTGAAGTTTTGATCTATTTAGTGTTGTATTGAGGTACACATTGTGGCAGGGTTGTCTATGCGAAAAAAGATGGAGCGTTGCACTTTTAATGTCTTGCAATATCACTCTCTTGAGGATTGTAGATAGCTTTAGCTGCAACGCCAATGTTGAATAGCCTCTAGGGAACAATCTCGAAAATCCCCGTAGGTAAAACACTTCCGATTTCTTCGCCCGACAAAACTGATTTTCAGGGTAGCTGGTGAGAGGTGCTTTGTCATGCCAAGATATTTTGATGGGGATGAGCGAAGAGACATCTATACAGATTTCAACTTTACTCATGGCTTATAGAGGCATTTTAAAAAATGGCTTCTACCCAAAGACAGAAAATTAATTTTTTAGGGAAGCGGCAATCTCAGCCTTGCTTTCCTCGCCAACCAAAGTAGGAGGCAACTAGCCATGTTGCCCGGAGGCGGATTTACTCCGCCTCCGCTGTAAAGGATGGGGTATAAAGCGGGATTTTTAGATGAGTATTGAAAAGATTGTTGAACAAGCCCTACAAGATGGTTATCTGACACCAGCGATGGAGGCAGAGGTCGGACGCATTTGTGACACCGCGTCTGAGCTGTCAATTGAAGAGTACATGGCGCTGGATCGTCTAATGGGGGCGCTGTTGACGGGGGAGGTCGTTGCGGTTCCTCGCAAACAGTTTATCAATGTGATGGAAGAGTTGGTGCTGACGGAAGCGATCGCGCGAGTCGCAGAAATTGAAGCTACTAGCGATCGCGTTTTGGATGTGGGGGATATTGCCGCCTACGCTCTAAATCGTCTACCGCCGCTGTACGCGACGACGGAGGAAGGAGCCAGCTATCAGCGAATGCGAGCAAAAGATGAACTCCAAGAGCTAATTACCCAGCAAGTAAACGAAGCGATCGCTCGTAACTTGGATCGTCCCGAAAACCCAGGACAAGTTATCAGCAAATCTTCGGGCCCCGATGTATTTAAGCAAGTCAGTTCTTTACTACAAACTTACGCTTCCAACTTTGAGCAAAGAAATAAGGATGAAAATGATGAAGAATGAAATCTTCTAAATAAGAGAAGGCGGGAAAGAATATCTTAGCTGTGGGATTCCCAGTTTTAGCCTGTGGAGCGACCGTAAGGCCAAGATCCGCACAGGATGGCGGCGGGTGCAATGAAGCAGGAAAGCAAAGTTGCGAGTCTGTATAGCCTCACAAGCAATGCCAACGTTCCGGGGAATCCCCATCAAAACCGCAGGCTCGTAGAGCTAAGGTTTAAGGTGGGGAGGAGGTCAAACTTCTACCTTCTCAGCGACGAACAATTACAGGCGTTCCTCTAGTTATCTCCTGATACATAGCCCGAATATCCTGATTACGCATTCGCACGCAGCCGTGAGAAACAGCTTCTCCTACCAGCTGCTCCTGGTTGGTGCCGTGAAACCCGATTTGATTTCGTCCATCCGACCAAAAGCCAATCCAGCGATCGCCTAAAGGATTATTCTTCGCCCCGGCGGGGAAGACTTCCCCGGTGATGGGTTGGCTCCAAGCTGGATTTTTATTCATTTTTAGAACTTGAAACGAACCGATAGGAGTCTCCCAACCCGACTGTCCCACAGCTACCGGGTAGGTGGCAAAAAGCTGATTGTCCAGGTAAACATAGACAACGCGATCGCTCAAATCGACAATCAAACGCGATCGCCCAAGGTATTCTGACGTTGATGGCGATAAAGCAGCCTCGAAGCTAAAATTTTCCCCAGCAATAACTGGTAATCCCAAGCTGTTGAGCGTCAGCTTTGAGAAATGCGATCGCCACGAAACTGACAACAGCACAAAAGCTGTCCCAAAACAAATCAGCATCAAATTTCGAGACAGTGGCTCATTCCTTGACATAGCGCTCTTCGCTACGAGTTGCTACCTAATTACCTTATAACCTTCTTCTTTTACCATACGCCTAGCAATATTAGGCTTCTCGCAATTGGCGGAAAGCTAAATGACCCTACACAAACCAAGCCTGCTCCGCCCAGGCTTGATATAGTAAAGCCCCGTCACCATCAGGACTTCGTTAAATAAAAGCTCTCAACTTGCGTCCTCTTTCACAACAAGACAGGTTGCCTTTTAAGCGAATTCAGCCGTTGGGGATTTTGCCAGCAGTTTATTGAGCCAAGGAAATTTTTCCTGATCGGATTTTATTAGTTGCGAAGAATAGTAATAACTCCCCACTCTCTGCTACTGCTATTCGCTAGATTGGTGTGAGAGCGCAAAAATTGCGTTCCATCTAATCAAGTGGGAACATTGCACAAGTGGCAGCGTCTTGGGAGTAAGGCTGTTTTAACCCCCATTTCATCCATGAGTCAATCGATTCCTGCAACCTGGTCAACGGCTGAAGTAACGGTTCAGGTGCAACCTGAAAAACTCTCAAACTACGATTTGATTTTACGCTGTCAGGCCGATCTGCGTCCCGATCGCGCTGCCTTTGCAGAGCTGTTGCGCCGCTATCAGTCTCATGTCGAGAAAATTTTGTACCACCTGGCTCCAGATTGGCAGGATCGGGCAGATTTAGCGCAAGAAGTTTGGATTCGGGTTTACCGCAATATCAAACGTTTGCAGGAACCAGTCAAGTTCCGGGGATGGTTGAGCCGCATAGCCACCAACCTGTTTTACGATGAGCTGCGTAAACGCAAACGGGTTTCTAATCCGCTGTCGCTGGATGCTCCTCGCATGATGGATGACGGTGAAATGGATTGGGAAATTGCCTCAGACAATCCAAGTCCCGACGAAGATATGACGACGCGGGAATTCTACGAACAGCTCCATGAAGCGATCGCCGATCTGCCAGAGGTTTTCCGTACTACCATCGTCCTTAGAGAAATCGAAGGTATGGCATACGAAGAAATTGCTGAAATTACTGGCGTTTCTTTGGGAACTGTGAAGTCTAGAATTGCTAGAGCCAGACAGCGGCTGCAATCTCAGTTGCAAAACTACCTAGATGGGCGCTAGCCTTTTCAAGGTGAAATTAAGTTTCAGCTTTTAGGTGGATTTGCCCTCCACAGAAAGTCAATTATGCTCAAAGCAGTAGAATGGTGTTCTTTAGATTGTTGAAGTGGTGCTGCTGTAAGGAATTTACCCTAATCATCGGGTGAAAAATTTTTGATATCTACTTGCTGCTATAACCGCCAAAAACTCCCAAAGAGCTGAGTTGACCCCCGACCAAGCTACTACGGACGGCTTAAGTAAATTCCCTACCACTCACTTACGTGCTGATTGTTAACAAGACAGTTACAATCTTAGACGAGATACGAGTATCTACCATATACTGATAGTGGCAAAATTTGTGAGAGCTGTAGTTTCCAATTGTGTGATTTGCTGGTGACGTAAACATGACCCCTGACTTTAATACTCATAAGGATGCTGGACTGCGATGCCCAGCGGACGCACAGACCTCGAAGGAAATGGATATTTTGCAGCGCGATCGCTTTGAATTGCTCAGTGCCTACTTAGACGGTGAAGTAACCGCGGCAGAACGCAAACAAGTTCAGGAATGGCTGAAAACTGACCCGACAGTGCAGTGCTTGTATACCAGATTAGTGACGTTACGTCAAGGGTTACAAACCCTGCCAATTCCTGAGTCTGGGCAATCAACAGAACAGGCAGTAAATGAAGTTTTCGCTTCGATCAACCGCCGCAGATTCCAAAAATTTGCTGGATGGAGTGGTGCAGCGATCGCAGCTTTGTTTGTGGGCGCTTTCTCAGGCATTCTCCCCGGCAATTACTCCTTGAGTCCGCAGATGGCTCAATCTCCCATAGCACCGCAGACTTCAGAGCCTTTGATGGTTGCTCTGAATCGCCCTGCCATAGAGATTCCCAAAGCAGCCGTAGCGAGTCCAGAAAACTCTCTCAACCAACTGCTAAACCCTGCCGAAGATACACAAAATCAAAGTTATTAATTTACATTCTTAACCCCCAATTGACCTTTGGACTTGGGGGGATGAAACCCTCAATCAATTCACAGTTAACCTGTTTCCAACCCCTCTCCACCTAACCCTAGCCCTATGAGGGTAGGGTTAGGGAGAGGGGCTTTAACTTATTTGCACTTAAGGGTTTTATCCTTTCCAGCAACCACACGGTAGAGCAACACCCCCGTAGCGTCTAACTTGCTCTGGTGTCATCAGATAAACCCACGCCGCCCCTAGCGATCGCGCATCTAAATCATACGTCTGGATTTCGTGCCGATTATATAAATTTTGTGCCGCTTTCCGCTCTTGGTCGTAATCTTCCAATTGATCCAAATTCAGTAAAACTGCTGAATCGGCGAAAGACAGCAAAAAGCCGTGAACTTTCCCGTCGCCTGTAGTCATGGCGGGATAACCTAATTTTAGGGCGAAGAGTTTACCGTGCGCGATCGCGCTTGTCTCCTCCACTACCTTACCCGCACAATAACGTTGATAATTCGACCCCCCAGGCTTGAGAGTGCCGTAAACGAATACTTTTAACATTTGATGACTAGACAACTTCAGATGTCATTCGTTTGTCACTTATAAACTGAAACCGCCTACTCATGCCACACCCAGCGAGGTAGTATGCCAGAATTAGGAAAACGTAGACGATTAATGACCCAGTAGGAGTGCGATTTGTGGAGTCCCGATACAACCCAGCAGCAATAGAGGAAAAGTGGCAACAGACTTGGGTAGAACAAGGCTTAGATAAAACCCCCACAGACAGCAGCAAGCCAAAATTCTACGCCCTGTCCATGTTCCCGTATCCATCGGGCAGCCTGCACATGGGACACGTCCGCAACTACACCATCACAGATGTGATTGCCCGACTCAAGCGGATGCAAGGGTATCGTGTACTCCATCCGATGGGTTGGGATGCCTTTGGTTTGCCAGCGGAAAATGCTGCCATTGACCGGGGCGTTCCTCCGGCAGAGTGGACTTATCAAAATATTGCTCAGATGCGGCGTCAGTTACAGCAGTTGGGGCTTTCTATCGACTGGAGTCGCGAAGTAGCCACTTGTTCGCCCGACTATTACAAGTGGACGCAGTGGATTTTCTTGCAATTTTTCTCTCGCGGACTAGCTTATCAGAAAGAATCCGCCGTCAACTGGGACCCCATCGACCAGACAGTATTGGCAAACGAGCAAGTTGATAACGAAGGGCGTTCTTGGCGTTCCGGTGCCAAAGTTGAGCGCAAGTTGTTGCGGCAGTGGTTCCTCAAGATTACCGATTATGCCGAGCAATTGCTCAACGATTTGGACAAGTTGAACGGATGGCCTGAGCGTGTAAAGTTGATGCAGGCTAACTGGATTGGTAAATCTGTTGGCGCTTACTTAGAATTTCCGATTGTCGGGAAGGATGAAAAAATCGGTGTTTTCACTACCCGTCCTGATACTGTCTATGGTGTTACTTACGTAGTATTGGCACCAGAGCATCCTTTAACTACTAAGGTTACTACTCCAGAACGGAAAGCGGCTGTAGAAGGGTTTATTCAGGAAGTTTCCAACCAAACTGAGTTGGAACGTACTGCTGAAGATAAGCCAAAGCGCGGTATTCCTACAGGTGGTAAGGCGATTAACCCCTTCACTGGCGAAGAGATTCCGATTTGGATCGCAGATTATGTATTGTACGAGTATGGCACGGGCGCGGTGATGGGAGTCCCAGCTCACGATGTTCGGGATTTCAAGTTTGCTAATGGAAACGATTTGCCAATCAACGTGGTAATTGTGCGTGCTGATGCAGCTGATACACCCATAACTTTGAAAGAAGCTTACACCGAGCCGGGAGTTGTAGTTAATTCTGACATCTTCAATGGCATGGATTCAACCGAAGCCAAGTCAGCGATTATTCAATACGCCGAACAACAAGGTTTTGGGAAAGCGCGCATACAGTATCGCTTGCGAGATTGGCTAATTTCCCGACAACGCTACTGGGGTGCGCCTATCCCGGTCATTCACTGTCCCAAGTGCGGTATAGTGCCAGTCCCGGACGAAGACTTGCCAGTAGTATTGCCGGAAAATGTAGAATTTACCGGACGCGGTGCTTCTCCTTTGTCTGGGATGGATTGGGTAAACGTGCCTTGTCCGAGTTGCGGAACACAAGCAAAGCGGGAAACAGACACGATGGACACATTTATCGATTCCTCGTGGTATTTCTTGCGCTATCCCGACGCTAATAACGGGCAACAGGTATTCGACAAGGCGAAGACAAACGACTGGATGCCTGTAGACCAGTATGTAGGCGGAATTGAACACGCAATTTTGCACTTGCTTTACTCGCGCTTCTTTACTAAAGTGTTGCGAGACTGCGGCTTGCTGAATTTTGACGAACCCTTCCAGCGCTTGCTAACTCAAGGCATGGTTCAGGGTATAACTTACAAAAATCCTGAGACTGGTAAGTATATTCCAGCGGCACAGGTAAAAGATCCGACAGCACCAAAAGACCCGGAAACGGGTAAACCGTTGGAAGTCTTCTATGAGAAAATGTCGAAGTCGAAGTACAACGGTGTAGATCCGTTGGAAGTTCTCGGCAACTACGGCGCAGATACGGCGCGGATGTTTACCTTGTTCAAGGCACCTCCGGAAAAAGATTTGGAATGGGATGATGCTGACGTTGAGGGACAATTCCGCTTTTTAAATCGTGTGTGGCGTTTGGTTGCGGAGTTTGTCAGCAGTCAGTCGTCTTCACAACAAACAACGGACAAGGGACAACTAACAAAACCCGAAAAAGATTTGCGACGAGCAATTCACAATGCTATCCAAGCTGTCACAGAAGATTTAGAGGGTGAATATCAATTCAATACAGCGGTTTCTGAGTTGATGAAGTTAAGTAATGCTCTTACTGATGCCATCTGCAAAGATTCTCCGGTGTATGCGGAAGGGATAAACACTTTGATTTTGTTAATGGCACCTTTTGCGCCTCACATTGCTGATGAGTTGTGGAATTTAGGTAACACTGAGTCAGTACACTTGCAAACCTGGCCTAACGTTGACCTCGATGCCTTGGTGGTTGATGAAATTACTCTGGTGATTCAGATTATGGGCAAAACTCGCGGGGCGATTCAAGTGCCTGCTGATGCTAGTCGGGAGGCTTTGGAGAAGTATGCCCGTGAGTCAGAGGTGGCTTTGAAGCATATCCAGGGTAAGGAGATTAAAAAGGTAATTGTGGTGCCTGGAAAGTTGGTTAATTTTGTGGTGGCGTAGGTATAGGGTGAAAGCACCCGGCTGAGCCTGGAAACGAGAAAAGTCCTCTTCCAGCTCATTCCCAGGTTCAGTCTGGGAATGAGAACTTATGCTTGACAATAAGTTAAAATTGTGGTAAATGGGAAATTAACCAATAATATTAAAAGCGATCGCTCTAAAGCCCTTCGAGATCGATGCCTCGCTCTTGTAACTTAGCCATTAATTCGGCAAGCTGCTGTTCAGCCCTGTCAGCGCGTTGGCGTTCAGCTTCAGCGCGTTGGCGCTCCTGTTGAATAACATTCTCTGGTGCCGGGAAACGGTTAGAGTTGGAATCGTACCAGTACAGCCACTCGCGGCTAAAACCATCATGCGTCCCAGGTTCGCACCCAATCCCTAACTGAATTTCCGGCATCCAAACTGGATTGCTAAACTGTCGAATATAGACCCCATTTTCTAACCGATAGACTTCAAAAGAATCGTGCTTGTCTCGCCGATAGTAGTCTGGGTTGTAGATGACGTAGTACAGCACCCCTATCTGGGAATACTTGGTCATCTTGTCGTCATATTCCCCGCCTTTGGTTTGGGAAACAAATTCAAAGACCAATTGGGGGACAACCTGTTCTTGCCAAATTACATAACTTAGCCGTCCGCGATCGCTCTTGCGTCGTGGCACACCTAAACTGAGGAAGCCATCTGGTACAATTGCAGACTCCTTGAGGTCATAGTACACTCCCATATTCACCCCAAAAAACCAATCCATGCGCTCTGCCCACAGCAGTGATAGGATGGCTCTCAGCAGAAACGGAATGATTATTTGGAATTCGTTATCCACAGGGGTATCGTCAGAGTCTGGCAGATCCTCTTCTGTGGGAAGGTACTGCAATGGGTTGTACTGTACCATAAAGACTTCCCGATAAGCTTAATTGCTTGGATCTTAACAAAGCTGGTATTCGTTCCCAGGCCGCAACCCAGGAACGAATAACTTAGCGGGAACCGCAGAATTTGCGATCGCGATCTACTTCCGGTTCTTGCCAGGAGAAGGCAAAATGGCTCACTGCGTTAATTTGTGGCGTTCCAGAGCGAATTGCCTGCATCTGCTCTTCTAGCGATGGGCGAGAATTGTACGACTTTCCCCACGCTCCCGCCAAGACTGGTTGAATCTGAGTTCCCGGCGGTGCCTGACTCAAGACTCGCTGAACTTGGGAGACAATGCAGTTGGTGCTGCCGCAGGTTCCGTAGGACATTGGATGCCACTCCATAGAAGCCGGAAACCGATCCCAAGGCTGTATTCTGGAATCATAACCTGCCCGCCCGATTGGTTGATTCCCCTCTGGGAAAAATACCGCCCCACTGGTAATTCCTTGCCTAGTCGCAGGCTGGCTGGCTAAATTTATAAAATCCAGAACGCCTTGAGCAGCGTGGGCAACACTCAATTGCCACAGCTCCCATTGCAGCAATGGTTGACGCTGACCAGCGGTGGCTTTCATTTCCTCATCTGGGGGTTTGCGTCCCTGCCAAAGCGGCGATCCTTCTTGCGGGTAAAGCTTATCCACCTCGGCAACATCACCCGCACGAATAAAGCCTTTTGTCAAGTAACGCTGAATTAAATCTCGTCCCTTATTGTTAAGGGCGCGTTGATACAAAGCTTCTCGCGCACCGTCTCCATAAATCCACAAGTCTTGGACTTTGGTAACTACGGAGCTGGCACCTGCCTGCCGTGGATACCGAATGTAGTCAAAAAGTACCCCATCTGGACGACGGCGAACCACCGCCTGCACCAGATCGTAATAATCTCGTTTGGCTAGGGGGTTGTAGGGATCGATGAAGACTTGAGAGCCATCCTCGACAACCGAGGAACTGGTCTGTCCCTTGCCGTCACGAGCTAAAACCTCTTGGCGATCGCTTCGCTGAGAGTAGGAGTAGCCGAAGTTCATGCTAAACATCCAGGCGTAAACTTTCAGCCCCCGCTCACGCCCTTTGTTAATTGCTTGTGCTAATAAGTCAACTTTTTCTGCACCAGGGCTTCGGACTACGGAAGGCCAAGGAGTGCGGTTTTCGGCGACGGGCAACAACACCTGACCATCAGCAAAGGCTTCCACATAAACTTGGTTGTAGCCTCGGTTAACCAGACGATCCATAAGTTCATCGAGGGCACCCTGACGGATATCGCATGGGTACAGGCGTAGCCAAATTGCCTGAGTGCGAGGCCAGGTTTGAGAGCGACATTGCTGCAAACGCTCTGCGTGTTTTTTCAAGAGCGTTTTGTAGCGGCTTTGAGCATCTGGGTTTCCCTTTAAGGCTGCCAAGCGCAGGCTTTCTTTTTCTGCGATCGCATCTGCTGATAATTGGCAATATGCCTTTGTTTGAGCTTCGGCTGGTTGTAAACCTAACCACGGATTGACAAGACTACTACTTGTCAGCACTGCCGCGACCAAGCCGCGATAGAGACGCCGCCACTGTTGCGGCAACTTTAGCGATGCCTGAGTCAAGGACTTCCTCCTATACACCAATTTCATTGAACTGTTATATGTGTCTGTTTATCAGACGAAAGGTGAGAAATAAGGTGTCATCATTCCCCTTTCACTGAAAGAGCATCATAACAGCACTTTTTGATTCACTTTATACAGATTTTGGAAAAGTTTTTCCGAGAAATATAAGCATTTAGTAGATATGCACCTATAAGCAGGCAGCCCTAGCTGCCGCGTCTTACCTGTTTCAAGCACTGCGGCGATCGCTTCAAGTGTATAAAGACTCTCATGCTCTCATGCAAAAAAAGAATACTTCATTTTTTCCTTCTGCATGAGAGCCTTTACTTCAAGATCCTCGTCTGAGAGAGAGTTCCACCTGCTGGAACTCTTGCTCTAAGCGATTCTTGAGTTTTTCCGGCAAAGGACGGTTAGGATAAGAACTGTAATGACCTGCAAGGGAGTTCAAAGCGGTTCGCATAGTTGTGAACGAACTCAGCTTGGTGACAGAGCTATCCCGCCGATAGCGCGAGGCAAAATCATTAATTGTCTGACGCGCTTGTGCCTGAGCTGCTGCCTTGTCTGGTGTACCTTCTGGTAATTCAATTGCTGTTCTCAAATTTTGCAACAATGCCAATGTATCAGAGCGGTAATCTCCACTCAAGCCGACTGCGCTGTTTGAGGAACAGCCCGTCATAGCGATCGCAAAAACTAAAACAATGGCAAGCAGACGTGATAAATAGCGCTTCATAAGTATTTTTCGCCAAACGAGATAGAAAAGCAAAATCAGAGTTAATCCTATCCCGAATTGGAGTCATTAAAATTTTAGATTTGAGATTAGTCCTGCTGGTTTACGGAAGGTGCTTGCTATATATAGCGTTTCTCAGTTGGGTGAAATATATCGCGGTTCTGACCTTCGGGCTACCTTGCTAGGGACATGGCCATGTCCCGACAGATGTATCGCACCCACGCCTAGAATTGGTATAAGCCTGCCATCAGGTGAACCTGCGGCGAGGTGTGAGGGGTAAAGTCAACAGAGCTATCGAGCAGCTGCTATGCTTTGCCTTTGGTATTTGGAAGTTTTATCATAGAAGGATCAATAATTCTTAAACTTTTGGAACTTTAGAACATAGTGCTTGTTTTTCAAGCTATTCTCACCTCAAAGAAACTGGGTGCTGTATAACTTTTTGATGCCCTCCGTTAGCTATTGATGCTTTGAGGGAACTATAATATATGACTTTTTTTCAGTGAGCATTTTTGGCGCGTATTTAAAGATTGGAGACAGGAGTCCCGACCGATGGCAACTAGCATCATGCAGCGGAATAATGTCAATATTGTGGGTCAGGGCGATCGCACAATCATCTTTGCCCACGGATTCGGCTCCGATCAGACCGCGTGGAAACACCAGGTAGCAACCTTTTCGTCTGATTTTCGGATCGTACTGTTCGACCATGTAGGCGCGGGTAAGTCAGATTTTGGAGCTTATAGTCCGCGCCGCTACACCAGTCTATACAGCTATGCAGAAGATTTGCTGGATCTGTGTGCCGAGTTAAAGCTAACTAAGAGCATCCTGGTTGGTCACTCTGTTAGTGGAATGGTCAGCTTGCTGGCAGCATTAGTAGAGCCTGATTGCTTCAGCCAGCTGGTTTTTCTCGATGCCTCTCCCCGTTATCTCAACGATATGGGATATTACGGCGGCTTCGAGCAGTCTGATTTGGATGCGCTTTATGAATCCATGTCAACCAACTACTATGCTTGGGCGGCTGGCTTTGCTCCTATAGCAATGGCTACCCAGGATCAACCTGAGTTGGCGGCAGAATTTGCTAAGACCCTTGCGGCTGTCCGTCCGGACATTGCCCAAGCCGTCTCTCGCGTGATTTTCCAGTCTGACCACCGAGAAGAATTGCCGCGATTAACTGTACCAACGGTGATTCTCCAGGCGAGTGACGATGTGGCTGTGCCAACCCAAGTCGGTCAGTATCTGGCAGATAAAATTCCTAAAGGTAAGCTGGTGAACATCAACGCCAAGGGACACTTACCGCATATCAGCGCCCCCGAAGTAGTAACGAATGCGATCGCTCTTAGCATAGCTGCGTAATACTTAGGTTGAGACTTGTAACGCTTTGACTTTTTTAGCTAAATATTGTAGAAATGCGATTCGCATCTCTACCATTCAAAATCCAAAATGGCATAAGCGTTACTCGTTGCCATATGCCGCTAGATGCCGCACCTTTCCCCATGTTTCCCCGCTTAATAAATCGTCTTTGGTCGCCGTTACTGCTGCGTCCTGCTCCTGAGTGGCTACCGACATTTAGACCAGCCTTACTATGGCTAACCCTCTTTCTTGTCGGCTTAGGCATGGGATCGGGATGGACACCCGGACAGCTTTTTGCCCCAGTCATCTTGACATTATGCACGCTGTCACCGCTAAAAAGCTGGCGCGTTGCCCTATCGGTTGGGCTTATGACCCTAGCCGTAGCGCTGCTGCGCGATCTAGGGCTGTTGCGTCAGTCAATAGAACTGGGTAGCGCGGCTGTATTAGGTACTAACTTTGGCTCTTTTCTGCGAGGCATCGAGTGGCGGTTGGCTTCTCAATCTCTGCTGGCTAAACTCACCGATGATCAGACAAATGCTACACCCGATAAGCTGCTTGAGCAAGCCCTGGAGTTACTGCACTCCTTAACTCGTGCAGATGCAGCGATCGCGCTACGCCAACTCGATGATGTCACCGCTGAAGCCTTAGTATGTATACCTCCAAAGGCTCTCCCCAATCAAGTGACAACTCCCAGCTTGTTTGCAGAGGCACTAGCGCAAAACTGTTGCCTCTACTATACAGACTACAAAGCAACCCCCGGCGCATCTCATGTCTTATTAGCCCAAGGCACTAAGTCATTAGCTATACTCCCACTCCAACCTACCCTTACTTCAGATAAGACGGGAGCATTCCGGGGTGCTATCCTACTGATTTGGCATCGTCAAACTGACATTTCTTCAAATCTGCGCCAATTTATCGAGTCATTACTTGGCGAGTTAGGCACCCTGATCAAGTTCTGCGATACTACCTTAAACCTGGATAAGTTACAGGCACGCTTTGGTGCCATGCTAGAAACAATCCATCAAGGAGTAGTTTTTGTTGACGAGAGTGGCGAACAAGGCTGGGTCAATCAAGCAGCCGCCGAACAACTGGAACTTCCTCCCGGCGCTGTAGAACCACCAGCGATCGCGCAAGCAATGGCCATATTGCGTACCAGCGCTGATAATCAAGCGGAAATTATGGCACTGGCGGCGCAGTTTTTCTCCCAACCTCAAGCGGTAATTCGTAACTGGAACTGGGTTTTTAATAAACCGCAGCCCAAAGTTTTGAGTCTTTCTAGTACGCCAACTAAGGTACGCGATGTACCCGGTCGTTTGTGGATATTAGATGATATTACTGAGCGTTATTTCGCACGACAAGCGCTAATTGAACGCACCCTGGAATTATCCGAGGCGAATCAGGAACTGGAAAAAGCAAAAGCTGCTGCTGAGGAAGCAACTCGCATCAAGAGCCAATTTTTAGCCAATATGAGTCACGAAATCCGTACCCCAATGAATGCCATCATTGGTATGACGGGTTTGCTACTTGGTACAGAACTAACCGAACAGCAGCGTGATTTCGCGGAAACAACTCAGAACAGTAGCGATGCGTTACTAATGCTAATTAACGACATCCTCGACCTCTCTAAAATTGAGTCAGGGAAACTGGAGTTAGAAGAACATTCTTTTGTTCTTAGAAATTGTGTTGAAGAATCTCTTGATTTAGTAGCTTTTAAAGCAGCAGAAAAAGGTATTGAATTAGCCTATTTAATTCATCCTGAAGTCCCTACATCAATTGTGGGTGATGTGACTCGATTACGCCAAATATTAATAAATTTACTGAGTAATGCGGTTAAGTTCACACAGACAGGAGAAGTTGTTCTGTCAGTGGTCAGTCGTCCGTTGTTAGTTGACTGCGAATTGTCAAGTTCTCTTGAAGCCGTATCAGGTTCTAACAACTTGACAACGTTAACGGACAACAAACAAAAATACGAAATTCAATTTGCTGTCACAGACACAGGAATTGGTATTCCCCCAGACAGAATCGACCGTCTTTTCCAGTCATTCAGTCAAGTGGATTCTTCCACAACTCGCCAGTATGGAGGAACAGGGCTAGGTTTAGCAATAGGTAAACAACTGTGCGAAATAATGGGCGGTCAGATGTGGGTCGAGAGTAAAGGCGCGATCGCTGGAAATCCTCCTAAAGATTTTACATTGACTGGGGGCTGGGGACTGGGGACTGGGGAAGAGGGGAAAGTGGGTGAGTTACCAATTCCCAATTCCCAATTCCCAATTCTCCACCATCTAAAATCGATTGGTTCTACCTTTTATTTCACCATAGTTGCTGCATCATATCCCCATTCGGCACTCATTGGTAGTAAGAATTTACCACCTCGGTTGAATGGTAAAAAAGTGCTGATTGTAGATGATAATGCTACAAACCGGAAAATTTTAAGGCTACAAACGCAATCTTGGGGAATGCTAACCAAAGAAGTTGAATCAGGCTTTCAAGCTTTGGAATTGCTAAAGTTAGGGGAAGCATTTGATATGGCAATTCTGGATATGCAGATGCCACAAATGGATGGTATGACTTTAGCGGCAGAAATTCGCCAACTGCCTAATTACGAAAAATTGCCCTTAATCGTATTGACCTCTATCAATAGGTCAGAAATAACTAATCCTGTCTCTGGAACTGTAGATTTCGCAGCTTTCCTAACTAAGCCAGTAAAACAATCCCATCTCTATAATGTATTAGGCAATGTTTTAGCGCAACAGCCTATTCAAGTAAAGCATTCTCGCTCTAACATGCCTCAGATAAATTCCCAACTAGGGGTAGAGTTTCCCCTAAGAATTCTGTTAGCTGAAGATAATATAGTGAATCAAAAGGTAGCTTTGCAATTACTAAAACAAATTGGCTATCAAGCAGATATCGCTAACAATGGATTGGAAGTATTAGAAGCTTTACGCCACCAGTCTTATGATGTGGTGCTGATGGATGTGCAGATGCCAGAAATGGATGGCTTGAGTGCAACTCGCCGCATTGTTGAGGAATGGTGCAAAGATCGCCCTTATATTATTGCGATGACAGCCAATGCCATGCAAGGCGATCGCGAAGAGTGTCTGAATGCAGGCATGGACGACTATGTTAGCAAACCCATCCGGATAGAAGCACTGATTACAGCCCTAAGCAAGTGTCAACCTAAAGAAGCTGGGGACTGGGGACAAGAGACTGGGGACAAGGGACTGGGGACAAGGGACTGGGGAGAGGCGGAGAGTAAGAATTCCCAATCCCCAATCCCCAATCCCCAATCCCCAATTCCCAATTCCCCCAATGCCATTGATGCCAAGGTAATGCAATCATTCCGCAAAATGATTGGTGAAAATTCCGGCTCGATTGTAGCTGAGATGATTGATTGCTACCTTGAAGATACGCCAAAACTAATCAGCGCGATCGCAACAGCACTCCAACAAGGAAATGCTACACAATTGCGACAAGCAACCCACACTCTCAAATCAAGCAGCGCCACACTAGGAGCAATAACCTTCTCCAATTTTTGTAAAGAATTAGAAATAATCAGTCGTAGTGGTAATACTGAAAGTGGAATAGAAAAATTGCCTCAGCTGGAAACTGAATATCAAAGGGTCAAAGCGGCTTTGCAAATAGAACGCCAGCAGAATTAGTAATGAACAGCACCGAACAAAATAAAGATACTCCCCTCATCCTCGTCGTAGACGACGACAAATTCACGCGGATTCAACTTCGCCTAGCGATGGAACAAGCAGGGTATCAAGTAGTAGAGGCGGGTGACGGGGAAGAAGGGTTGTCCGCCTACACTCGCCTACACCCAGATATTGTGTTGTTAGATGCCATGATGCCAGTTATGGATGGCTTTACCTGTTGTCATCTACTAAATACACTTCCCAAAGATAATTCGGCGGCGCGAGGCGAGAATACACCCGTACTAATGATCACTGCCCTTGACGATCAAGAATCAGTCGATCAAGCATTTGAAGCAGGTGCCATCGATTACATCACCAAACCCATCCACTGGGCAGTTCTGCGCCAGCGTGTACGTCGTCTCCTGCAAGCTAGTCGCGCAGCAGCCGAATTACAACAGCAGACTGAACGCACGCGACTAAGCGAGGAGCGACTGAGATTAGCCCTGGAAGCCGCCCAAATGGGTAGTTGGGACTGGGACATCGAAAACGGCAAAGTTGTTTACTCTTCTAACACTGAAGCGAGCCTGGGGCTTGCTCCCGGATCATTTGGAGGCACCTATGAAGGCTTTCTAGAGAGCGTTCATCCTGAAGACCGAAATTTAGTAACTCAAGCTGTGCAACGCGCCCTAGAGCAAGGTGCGAACTACGATATTGAATTCCGCGTTATTTGGACTGACGGTAGCCTTCATTGGGTGGCAACCAAAGGTCAAGTTTATTACGACCAAACAGGCTCCGTGCCAGTGCGGATGACCGGAATTGATATGAATATCACCGAACGCAAGCACTCAGAACAGAAAATTCGCGAACAAGCTGCTCTACTGGATATCGCCACAGACGCTATTATTGTGCAAAATCTAGAAAACCAAATCTTATTTTGGAGCAAAGGTGCTGAGCGTCTATACGGTTGGAATAAAGAGGAAGCGCTAGGAAAAAACACCAATCAGCTTTTGTACAAGCAAACTCCATCCCAACTGCAAGAATATAGCGAAATTTTGTTCGCCTATGGAGAGTGGTATGGTGAGTTGCATCAACTCACAAAATCCGGTCAGGTAATTATTGTCGAAAGTCGCTGGACTTTAGTGCGCGATGACCAAGAGAAACCAAAGGCAGTTTTAATTGTCAACACTGACATCACAGAGAAAAAACAACTAGAAAGGCAGTTTCTCCGAGGGCAGCGTCTGGAGAGTTTAGGAACTCTTGCTAGTGGCATTGCCCACGACTTGAATAATGTGCTGGCACCTGTTCTGATGTCAGTTCAACTGCTGCAGCTAAAACTCCAAGACGAACAAAGTAAACACCTACTTTCTATATTAGAAACTAATACTAAACGCGGCGCTGATTTGGTCAAGCAAGTGCTGTCATTTGCGAGAGGAATCGAAGGTGAGCGTACAACTATTCAAGTAGGGCATCTAATTCTTGATCTGAAAAAAATTGTCCAAGAAACTTTTCCTAAATCAATCCAACTCTGTACTGATATCCAGACAAGAGAGCTTTGGACTGTCTCTGGAGATGCCACACAACTGCATCAAGTGTTAATGAATCTTTGCGTCAATGCTCGCGATGCTATGCCAAATGGCGGGATTCTAAATATTTATGCTGAAAATATTATTGTTGATGAAAATTATGCCCGAATGATCGCGGGTGCCAAAGTTGGTTCCCACATTGTTGTTACTGTCTCAGATACTGGAATGGGTATGTCTTCTGATATTTTAGATAGAATTTTTGAGCCGTTTTTTACGACTAAAGAGCTTGGCAAAGGTACGGGATTGGGGCTTTCAACTGTTCTTGGGATTGTCAAAAGTCATGGCGGTTTTATAAACGTATATAGCGAAGTTGGAAAAGGGACAGAGTTTAAGGTCTACTTGCCAGCAGTCCAGGTAAAGCAAGTGCAGCAAGTGGAAAAAGATGAATCTAAACTGCCTAATGGGCAAGGAGAGTTGATTCTTGTTGTTGATGATGAAGCCTCAATTGCTGAGGTTACTAAAACATCGCTGGAAACATATGCTTATCGAGTCTTAACTGCTAGTGATGGAATTGAGGCAATCTTAGTGTACGCGCAGCACAAAGAGGAAATTAGTGTTGTATTACTCGATATGATGATGCCTTCTATGGACGGGCCAACAACTATTCGCACTTTACAAAAAATTAATCCACAAGTTAAAGTTATTGCTGTCAGTGGGTTAGCATCTAAGGAGAGAGTTACTGAGGTGGCTCACTTGGGGATTAAAAACTTTTTGTCAAAACCCTACACAACACAACAGTTGTTGCAATCTTTAAATGAGGTGATTAGCAGGTAATATAAAACTCCTAATTCTCGCCTGGTTCTATCCTTTTAAAACACGTATCCCATACTTCCCATGCAAGATTTCCTCGCAACATACGTGCCAAAAATAAAAGGTAATATTAATTATTCCTAATAATTTAGTTCCGTCTTCTAACATTGCCGGAGTTCCCTGTCCTTTGATGGGTAGGACATCTACTATGCAAGAAATAGCGAACAGCAAACCACCAACTAGCAACAGAATATAGGGTGTCGATAGGAGTCGGCGCCGGAAGAGAAAGCCATAAGCGATCGCACCCACACCATAAACTAAGTACATCACTATTTTAGGTACACCAGCGGTTCCATTCAAAATTAAGGTGATCCGAAACAGATCGTCGGCTAGTAAAGCAAAAAGCCCAATCGCAGAACACAGGATAAATAAATTTCCTTTGCGCTTGGGATGAATACTTTTTAGCAAGCTAAAACTGAATAAACAGGTTGTAGCTCCTATACACCATATAATTTCAGAAACACTGGTTAAGAAGCCGTAGTATGGCCGGTTTATAGAAAAGGGATCTGCAAATATAAATTCGATTGCTCGACCTTTTCCCCATAGTTTGGCGTAAATTGACAAAGCAAAAAACAATAATACAGTCAAACCATTAAATATGATAATAAAACGATCTGCTGCTATTTGCTTCTTACTTTCTTGCCAAAGTTTCTTAAATAGGGGAATTTGCATTTTTCTTGGAATCAATTCACCTATTTAAGATAGCCTACCGCTTACGGAACGTCTACAACTTATGTAGACGCTGTGATGTATGGTATAACTTCTTGCCGCACATATTGAGACTGACGCTTGATTTTTTTGGAATAAACAACTCTTGCTAAAGAAGTCCAGGCTACAGGTGAAAGTAAAGCTGGATATCCCATTTTCAAAGCTGCGCCGACTTTGCCCTGCTTTAAACTTACCAGGCTCCAATGTAGCTTAAGAAATGCTTGAATTTCTTTAAGTTTCGGTATGGATGAGCGATATTTTTCATTGACTAACGGGTAGATTCTTTCTTTAATTAAAATATTTGTTTCTAACCGTTTTTGCAGAGAAAACTTCTGATTGCAGCCACCGGGCCATAATGTGCGGAAGGTGAGATACTGATTGACAAAGGCGGCATCACCGTACTGAGCAATTTTTACCCAGGAGTCGATGTCGTCGCAGTTTCCATCTAAGGTTGAATCCCAACCTCCTGACTGGCGAAAGGCTTCTTTTTTGAAAGCAACTTGGACTGGTGTACCAAAAGGAACTACTTCCATGAGCATTCCATAGTGGATGTCCTCTTGTGGCACGTAAAACACGTTGCCTGGGCCACTCGGTTTTGTGCGGGTGACTTCTTCGCCATTGACATCAACTTGAATGGCTTGGCAAGAGCAAATAACTGCGCCTGGACGTTGCGCGATCGCTCTGGTCATTTCCTCAATGCAGTTGGGTGCTAGATAGTCATCGTCATCCAACAGTTTGACCCAATCTCCTTTTGCCACCTCAACCCCAGTATTTACTGTGACAGAGTGACCGCTGTTAACCCGGTTGCGGTGATAAACAACGCGATCGCCCAGACTCTGAACGTATTCTTGGGTACCATCCGATGAACAGTCATCCGCTACCACAACTTCACAAGGCAAGGTTTGGGCTAGTGCCGATTCAATTGCCCGCCGCAGGAACGGTAAACGGTTGTAGGTAGTGATAACTATGCTAAATTTCATCATTAGAGAGCATCTCCTGGGTTGTTATCGAGTCACTTTATATTTCGCTAATAGAGCGATCGCATTTTTTTCTTACAACCGCAACTTATATCTCACATTTTGTCAATCCGTTATTTCCCTTTTTCATCCCTTAGACTGATGAATTTACTGATTTTTTTATGGGTGTTTTTACCAGAATCAGCCTTTAGACAGACAATAAATTCTTAATTTCTCCGTGTAACTACTTATCTTAGACCACTTTTTTAAAGAATTTATCAAGTTGGCTTAAAGATCAAGTAAAAATACTAATTCCTTTTTTAAAGCTCGTGTGAAGATTCACGGCAAATATGAAGTATCGGAAAGCTGGCTAATGACAACTTTCCGATAAGTTAAATTTTAGGATAGAAATAATACCACTAAATCAGCAATAAAGCATTGGTAAAATTACCAATGCTGCCCGCAGAGCATTTCGGGAATTGCGCTTAGGGCTTACGCACTGAGAACCAGGAAATCAATTTCCTGGCTGAAAGCCCAAGTCAGTTGAAACTGACTAAAAAACCTCAAACCAACCCATTTCAATGGGTTTGAGCTTTGAGCCGGAACTTTAGTTCACGGCAACTGCGTAAGTCCTGGTGCTAACAAATTTTTACTTGCGTTCTGGATGCGCTGCTACTGGTGAAGGAGTTCCCAGACGGTTAATTACGGCAATCATCTGATACAAGCGACCAAAATCCCGCTGGTTAAAGTACAAAACCAGGCGAGGCAGTTTTTCAGTTCCATCCCCTGTCTCTTGAGGTAATACCTGAGTTTTTTCAATTTGTCCCTTCACTAAGATGTCGCTGAAGTCTGCATTCAGCTGTTCAACATCTGCATCCGATAAATCAGTCTTGAGGCGAATGACAAATCTCCCTTCTACATAACGGCTGGAGTGATAAACCCGATAAAAGCTATTAATTGCCTCGCACGCCACATCTAAATTATCTGTAATCGTGTAGAGACTAGGATCGTTTGGACTCACCAAACCTGTTTTAACTAAATGTTCGCGAACATAAGCATCCCAAGCTTTCCAGTAGTCGCCACCGGGACGGTCAACTAAAACGACAGGAATGGGGCCAGACCTTCCGGTTTGGCAAAGCGTTAAACATTCCAACGCTTCATCTTGGGTGCCAAAGCCACCGGGAAAGAGTGCGATCGCATCGCTTTCTCGCAGAAAAAACAGCTTTCGCGTGAAAAAATACTTAAAAGGAATTAGCTTAGGGTCGCCCTCAATAAACGGATTTGCTCCCTGCTCAAAAGGCAGCTGAATATTCAACCCAAATGAATTTTCAGCTCCAGCGCCTTCATTTCCCGCCTGCATGATGCCCCCACCAGCACCGGTCATCACCATGTAACCCGACCCAGTCACGCGACGAGCAAAATCAGCAGCCATGCGGTATTCTGGACTATCCGACGAAATCCGAGCCGAACCAAAAATCGTCACCTTGCGGACGTGTCGATAAGGATAAAATACTTGAAATGCCCGCTCCATATCTTGCATAGAAGCGCTCAAGATTTTCCAGTCCAGGCGATCGATCTCCTCCCCAGCCAATCGCACCAGTAATGTCAGGGCGCGTTGTATCCATTTTCCATGTTTCAGGTTCGGCAGATTGTTAATTAGTTCAGCTACGTCTGCCTGAAGCGACTCAAGCGCATCGGAAGGAGGAGTTATCGTCATAAATTCTTGCTTCAAGGGCGGCATTCTATTGTAGCTAGATTCGCGTCCCCAGAGCAGATATGGTATCTCTCTATACGAGTTAATACCAGGAATTTTCCTTTTGTGAACTGTACACAAATGGAGTACCTAAAAAATAAAGCCCCATTTTTTCCAAAAAAAACGGGTTTTTAGCTTTTGCATATCTTTAGTTAAGAGAAACCATCAGCCAAGACATCCAGGCAGGATGAAACAGCTGATGTCATAAGGGCATAATCTCCGAAAATACAGACAACTATATTCGCGGCTTATCAGTGTTTTGCCCCTAGAGAGCGGTTATAGATACTTTTCCAAAGTATTAGCGAGAGTGGTTTTAGGAACCGCACCCACTACCATATCAACCCGTTGACCGCCTTTGAAAATCATTAAAGTAGGAATGCTGCGAATTCCGTACTGGCTGGCGACGTTAGGATTCTCATCGGTGTTGAGTTTCACTACTTTTATTTGACCGTCGTACTGCTGAGCAATTTCATCGACGACAGGAGCCACCATCCGGCAGGGGCCGCACCAAGGGGCCCAAAAATCTACTAAAACGGGAACTTCACTGTCAAGTACTTCTTGCTTAAACGAGGCGTCTGTAACTTGTGCGGCTGCTGACATCCCTAGAAATCCTTGGCTTAAATTTTTCTTATTTCATAGGCAATTCTATCATAGTGAAAACCGACATTCTCTCCCTCAAACCGTATACATTTAGACATAAATTATTCCTGCCCCAAATAAGGAACCGCCCGAACAGTAGTCCGGGCGGAGTGTGGTGTGAGGAGTGAACGGAAACATGCGTCTCCGCTTTCTCTATTCTAGACGACAGCTTTAGTTTTTCCCGTACTCTGGTGTTGAGTCCGGAAAATTTTCTTGCCCAAAAACTAGGCTTTAAGTTTATTTACCCATGCCCAACTGCTGCGCTTTCTGATAAAGTTTGCCTTCAGTTAGCAAGGAGGGCGCGATCGCTACCTCCACTTGCTGCATTTGTTTGAGGTCTTTGGCTCCTAAAGTACCCATACTGGTTTTCAAAGCTCCCAGCAGGTTATGAGTGCCATCATCCAGTGCAGCCGGGCCGCGAAGGATCTGTTCGCAAGTGCCTGTAGTGCTTACGCGAATGCGAGTACCACGAGGCAGAATCGGGCTTGGCGTTGCCATTCCCCAATGATACCCCCTTCCGGGTGCTTCTTTTGCTCTGGCAAACGGAGAACCAATCATCACCCCGTCAGCACCGCAAGCAATACACTTGCAGATGTCGCCGCCAGTGATTAAACCGCCATCGGCGATAACGGGGACATAATTGCCAGTTTCGTTGAAATAGTCATCGCGGGCAGCCGCACAGTCCGCAACAGCAGTTGCCTGCGGCACTCCCACGCCCAAAACGCCGCGAGAGGTACAAGCCGCGCCGGGGCCAATTCCCACCAACACGCCAGCCGCACCAGCCTTCATTAAGGAGAGAGCCACATCGTAGGTAACGCAATTGCCCAAAATCACTGGCATGGGCATTTCTAAACAGAATTGCGCCAAATCCAAGGGAGTTATCGACTCTGGCGACAGGTAAGCGGTAGAAACCACAGTGGCTTGCACGAAGAACAAATCTGCACCAGCCTTCGCTACAACCTCGCCGTACTTAGTTGCCCCTGCTGGGGTAGAACTTACTGCTGCAATCCCACCTTGACTTTTTATTTCTTCTATGCGTCGCTGGATTAATTCTGGTTTAATCGGTTCGGCATAGAGTTCTTGCATCAGCGCAACAAACTCTTCTTTCCCGACTGAGCTAATGCGCTCTAATATCGGCTCTGGGTTTTCATATCGGGTTTGGATTCCCTCTAAGTTGAGGACACCCAAAGCCCCCAGTTGAGACAGCAGAACTGCCATGCGGACATCTACTACCCCATCCATCGCGCTAGCGATAATTGGGATTTCTCGCTCAATACCCCCGATGCGCCAAGTCGTATCTGCCAAACTGGGGTCTAGGGTTCTATTCCCTGGTACTAGCGCAATTTCGTCGATTCCATAAGCTCGACGAGCTGTTTTACCCCGCCCAATTTCAATATCCACGCTTCTTCCCGTTCCCAAGACTATTTAAGTTAGGGTATCAAATTCGATGGGTAGTTTGTTCTGGAGGTGAGGTTAAGATTTCCGGTTAGGGTAGAGCGATCGCGTCGGATACTGACTGACAAAGGATGGAAGAAAATTTGGGATGCGATCGCTTTATCGCTTCCTGACGGGCAAACGATTCAAGCCATATCAGAACAAACTGGCCTTCAGAATCAATAGAATTGCTGGATAAAATAGGCGCTAAATGTGACTTAGCTGAAGCTTACTATCAACTTGCATTAACTTATCAACAAATGGGGGATGCTGAGAAGAGTCAGACAAATTTTCAAGAGGCGATTCAACTCTTTGAGGAAATGGAAACACCCAAGCAAGTTGAGAAAGTGCGACGGACGATGGCAAGTCGTGAGTAGGGGAGGGTCAAGTTATACTTAAAAACAAAGGAAGATGAACTAAAGATGATAAGTTCAACCATTGAATCAACCGAGGCTAAAGTTAGCGAATCTACCCACATTTCTCTAGAGGAATGGATGCAAAGTCCACCTGATAATACAGAATGGGTGGATGGGCAATTAATAGAAAAAAAGGGCATGACAGCAAAGCATAGTCGAACTCAAGCCAGACTAGCCGCTTACTGGATAAATTATAAGAATTCCAGTAATCAGGGTGGAGAAGTTTACACTGAAATATCTTGTCGCACAGTGGGAAGGGGGCGTTGTCCTGATGTAGCCTACCTGACACCAGAACTTGTAGCACAATTTGGGGAAGACTTTACTGTATTACCTCAAAGCTTTCCGCTGATTGCTGAAATAGTCTCTCCCACTGATGATGCTGAAGAAGTATTTACTAAGGTAAATGAATATCTACAATCTGGTTGTCAGGAAGTCTGGCTAGTATTGCCTGAAAGTAAGTGGATTGTCGTAATTACTCAAGAGCAAAGATTTTTATTTACTACGGGTGAATTGGTTAGCACTCAAAAGGTTTTACAAGGTTTTAGCGTGGCGGTTGATGAATTATTGGCTTGAGGTGATGGAACGCGATAGCTTTGCGATCGCATTCTCAAAAAAGCGCTCAGCACCGATTGTTTTGTTCAAAATTCACACCGTTAATGCGCCGCAGTATTTTGTCATCCTTACCCAATACCCGCATTTGGCAGCTATGATTAGCTCCTGGTGATATTAGGACAAAAACACCGTTAGTGGGTTCGTCGCGCAGAATCTTCCCGTTATCAAAGGTTATTTCGACAGCCGCGACTTCTGGCGAGAGTAGCTTACCGTAAGTGAGCGCGTAAGTCTCACCTGTTTCATCATTCAAGTAGTTGCTGCCTCCATACCATACCAGTTCCTCTGGCGGTAACTGTGGGCGATCCAGAAAGAATTCAGCGCTGCCATTACCAATCTGTTCCCAGCCACTTCCTTTACTGACAAGCACGCTGTAACCAAGTATCTGTGGCGGCGCTTGCTTGCGATCGCTGCTGGGGCAGATGGCGCTATAGAGTACCACTACACCCTGCGACCATTGGCGGGTACCCAGTACGCGAAAGTCTTGAGCTTGGGTTGTGGGAGAGGGACAGAGGTTATTTTGGCGTATAACTTGTTCTGGGGTGGCTGCCACACGCTCAGAACTACAGCTAGAGGCGAAAAGCGCCAGCAACCCTATTAGGGGGAGGATTAACCGTTTCATTGTCGTGTGGCTGGATTCGCCTGGGTAAAATTCTATTCAAACTTGGCTCAATTGTTCGTGAGTGGCATCTTCCCAAAGTAGAGTGCGTATGCCAGTCCTTCTCGGACAAGAAGACCTAAACGCCTTCCCAATTACGGAAAAGAGACGCGATATATCGCGTCTCTACAGGAGAGGGGTTGGAAAGAGGGTTTAACTGATTTGCATACCGTCTTGGTTATTATTTTGGCTTGGCTTTTCTGCTGAGGAGATCATTGCGGTGAGAGCTTCTGGCGGGATGCTGCCGTTGTTGCTACGAACCAGATTACTAACTTGACCAATTAACGAACCTAATTTGCCATCTTCTAGCAAGGTGTTAATTAAGGCTAAACCGCTGGTGGATAGTAACATTTTGTTGATGTCACCGGCACCGTTGCCGTTGCTGCCATTGGCACCAGGAAAGGAGTAAATTCGGGCATCGCCGATAACTCCTGGTTGAGGTGCCAATGCCTTGACAATTTCTGGCAGTTTATCTGCTAAATCGGGCCAAATTGTGGTGATAATCTTGGCAGTGAGGTTAGCGTCACTAATCGTATTTTGGGCAGAAATTTGCGCTTGAATACCTTCAGCTTCGGCTAAAGCTTTGTCGCGGTTAGCATCTGCTAGGGTGCGAATTGCTTCGGCTTCTAGCTCTGCTGCTTGTTGGGCAATTTCGGCTTGCCTTCTGCGTCGGAAAGCGTCAATTTCGACAACGTTGCGATCGCTAATACTCTTCTCTTGGGCTTCTCGTTCGGCGGCAATAATGGAAAGCTGTTTGTCCCGTTCAGCTTTTTCAACTGCACTTGCCGTTGTCACAGATGATTCTGCCTTCGCTTTTTGTGCTTCAGCAACAAAGCTTTCGCGTTTTTTGTTGGCGACTGCGATCGCTACCTCTTCTTGGGCAATTCTTGACAGTTTTTCTGACTCCGCTACCTGCACTTGCGCTTGCAATTTCGAGGATTCTACTGTCTGTAGACGAATAATTTCCGCCATTTCTGCTTCTTGTTTTTGCAGTGTTTGCGCCACCTTGAGTTGTTTATTGCGTTCTTCCAGAGAAATATCTGCCTCAATTTGGCTTTGTTGGACTGCCAGTTTTTTGTTGATTTCTTCCTCTTGAATGATGCGCCGACGGGTTATTTCCGCAACTTCCGCTTCTTGTTTTTGCAGTGCTTGCGCCACCTTGAGTTGTTTATTGCGTTCCTCTAGGGAAATATCTGCCTCAATTTGGCTTTGCTGTACTCCCAATTTCTTGCGAATTTCTTCTTCTTCAACGGATTTAAGCTGCAAAATCTTGGTACGCTGCACTGTTGCTGCTTCTCTGTCTCTGGATTCTTGGATTTCCCGCTGTTTCTGAGCTTTGAGTGCTTCTACTTGCAATTGTTGCTCTTGTTTGGCGTTCTCTTTCTCTTGCTCAATTTGGAGCGATCGCTTTTGGGCATCCAGTTCTTTCTGCTCAATGGTAACTTGAGTTGTTAATTCAACTTCTCGTTTTTGCTGAATCGAGCGTTGAATTGTTTCAGTCCGCAGTCGCACACCTTGAGCATCGAAGAAGTTATTCGTATCGTAGGTATCGCTTTCTTCAATTTCTGAAATCGCAATATTGTTCAGCGTCAAACCTACTTTTTTCAAATCTTGCTGAACTAAATTTAAAACGGCATCAGCAAACCCAATCTTGTCTGAATCAATCTCGGCTAAACTCTTATTTTTCGCCGCTGCCCGAATCGCATCGTCCGCCCGTTTTTCCAGGGCATCTTTAATATCTTCCGGCGTAATTTTTCCAGCTCTAGACAGCCTAGCCGCCGCCGTTAAAACATCTTGTTCATCGGCATTGATGCAGACGTAGAAAGTCACCCGCATATTTGCCCGCAGGTAATCTTGGGTACGAACAGCCAGCTTCCCTGTACGTTCAACATCAATGGAAATTTCTCGCAAAGGGACACGGGTAAGCTGATGAAATCCTGGCAGTACAACGCAACCGCCATAGAGAATGACGGATTTAGTTTTAATGAAAACTCCGCCAGTTCTCACAAAAGCTTCGTTGTTGGGTGTAACAACATAAACTCGCGTATACGCCCAAATGCTCAACAGCAGTAAAAGAACCAAAGCGGCAATAATTCCAGGGAAGACAATGCCGCTACCTAGTTGGGCAACTGTAGGCTGTACTGGAAGTGGTTGGAGTGTTTGAGCGAATAGATTTGATTGCTCATTCAGGGGAATATTTTCCTCTGTTTGCAACTCGGTAGGTGCTAATTCAGAGGCGTTAGCAATCGGTAGTGATTGGATGAAAGTAAGCCAATATAGCATATTCTTGATTGGTAAAAAGGTGATTTACTGGATAAGGAGGCAAAGCCTCTTTAACTTCATTACCAGTCGCACACTGGGAAGGAGAAATATTTTACTTACGTGAATTTTCAAGCCAATGTTCTTGATCCAAACTATCTTTGGCGACCACTAAATAGTATTGTTCCCAACGTTCAATCACTAAAACTTTTTCTCCCCGTCGCGGGAGAACGTTTGCCCAATTAGGTAAAGTGGCGTTAATAGTAACGAGATTTCGCGCTGAATCAATTACATCTACTTGACCAATTTTGTTTCGGTGCTGGTGGGGAATAAAGCCAGAACTCACTGTACCAATGCAGCCAATCAAGCGATCGCTACTGGCATCTTCCCCAAAGGAAGCAAAAATTTTCCCCAAAGGTCGAGCAATCAACCCCCCCAGAAACAGGCTAATAGCCATTGAACCTAATAACACCACTCCCCCTAATCCAAAAAAACGGTGGGGGATGCCACCTGTGAGGCTGCCAACCCAGACATTGAGCATCCAGCCGATGACACCCCAGAGGCTAAAGTCAGTTCCTAATAATAGAATTAGCGGTGCTTTGCCAATGCCTAACCATCCCAATATTTCCAATCCGCCAAATTCACCCTCTGCGTCAGTGTCTACGTCAGCATCTACATCTACGTCAGCATCTACATCTACGTCAGAGTCTCCTCCACCAGAAACAATCACTAATAGGAACAAAAGAACTCCCATCCCTAGGAACATCCAGTAGGGTAAGTTAGCTGGGTTGAACAGCATAAATACTTAGTATTGTTGAATGAGTTGCGCTGGCACTTAGATAGCTACAAGACTTATGCACAAAATCCATAAACGAGAAGTTTGTTCTTGAGCTTCATTAACCAACTGAGCTGTTGACTACACTTTTATAATCCCTTCAGATATATCGGCTATTCGGCTCACTGTTTGACTCAGTTGTTGGCTCACTGGTTTTTCTATGCTCCATCTGCGTCACTCGTCACAATGAGATTCTTCCTTTTGGCTGTTGTATTCTTACTAACTTAGGTAAAACAACTCCCAGCCTAGCCGCGATGTCAGGGAAAACAGGAAAAATTAAATCTTTTTTAATGTCCTCTATCCAAAGAAGGAATTAAAAGTTGTTAGAGAGAGAAATTTTATCTCCAGCACCGTTCTAAAGATAGAAATAAGTCAAAAGAACCTTATTTAATTAGGTAGATGCGTGAAGGAAAAGCTTGGCATAGCTTGAAAAAATTATCTTCATCAGGAACGCCATGTTTGCATCTACTACTGGAAAAATCCCAGCCGGGAAAGATTCCCAGCTCGCCATGCCTATGAGGGAGCGCGACTTGGAAGCACTTACAGAAATATTTGATGACTTGGACACAGAACAGGCAGAAAATCTTGATGAAGCGATCGCTACTGCCTCTACCCCAACTCCCCTGCAACCTTGGGAGGAAATCGGGTGGGTGTTGTTCCAAGCTCAGGACTATGAATGGCAATTTGCTTGACGGCAATCATTGCGGCTGGCTCGTTCTATAGCTTAATCACAGCTTAAAATTGAATATATATAAGCACTTTTTTTAAGCTTTGATTCAATCTGAGACGCTCGAACTACTAGAATGGCCCCGCCTGTGCCAGCATCTGTCAACCTTTGCGGCAACTAAGCTGGGGGCTTTCGCTGCAACCCATCTGCAAATCCCCACTGCTCAGTCTGAAAGTCTGCACCTCGCCGCCCAAACTCAGGAAGTCTACCAACTGGAAAATCGCTTGAGGGCTGGTTTGACATTTGATGGAATTAGTGACATAGGCGATTCTTTAGAAAGGGCGGAACTTCAGGGACTTTTGGCTGGGGAAGAGTTGCTGGCGATCGCAACAACTCTGGCGGGAGTCCGGCGACTACGCCGCATTATCGACGATCAAGAAGATGTGCCAGTGTTAAGTGAGCTAGTCGCCGACATCCGCACCTATCCAGAAATAGAGCAGGAAATTAACCGCTGTATTGATGAGCGAGGAGACGTAGCAGATAGGGCGAGTGCCAAACTGGGTGGCATTCGCATCCAGATGCGGCAATTGCGCGATCGCATTTATCAGACATTGCAGGGAATTTTGCAGCGTCAAAGCAATGCAGTACAGGAACCGACTATAAAACAGCGGGGCGATCGCTTTGTGATTTCTGTCAAAGCACCCCAAAAAGATGTCATTCCCGGTATTGTCCATGACACCTCTAGCAGCGGTGCAACGCTGTTTATTGAACCAAATGCGATCGTGCAGCTGGGAAATCAATTGCGGCAGGTACGACGGCAAGAACAAGCTGAAGAAGAAGCCATTCGCCAAGCTTTAACTCAACAAGTGGCAGCAGTTAAGCCAGATTTAGAGCAGTTGTTGGCAGTGGCAACCACTTTAGATTTGGCAACAGCTAGAGCCAGATACAGTTATTGGTTAGAAGCAAATCCAGCCAAATTTATCGAACGTGATGCAGGCGAACCCATCACCCTGCGCCAGTTGCGTCATCCTCTTTTGGTGTGGCAGCAGCGACACGAACAAGGCAGCGCAGTTGTACCAGTGGATTTACTGGTTCATCCGCAAATTCGGGTAGTAACTATTACCGGGCCTAATACTGGTGGTAAAACCGTGACCTTGAAGACCCTAGGATTAGCAGCACTGATGGCGAAGGTGGGGTTATTTGTGCCAGCCAGAGAGCCAGTAGAATTGCCCTGGTTTGACCTAGTTTTGGCTGATATTGGGGATGAGCAGTCACTGGAACAGAGTTTATCTACCTTTTCCGGTCATATTCGCCGCATTAGCCGGATTTTAAAGGCGATAAGTAATACAGTAACTGAGGAAGAACAAGAATCCCCAATCCCCAATCCCCAATCCCCAATCCCCAATCCCCAATCCCCAATCCCCAATCCCCAATCCCCAATCCCCAATCCCCAATCCCTAATTTTGCTCGATGAAGTCGGTGCGGGTACAGATCCGGCGGAAGGAAGTGCATTAGCGATCGCTCTTTTAAAATATCTGGCAAATACCGCCCAACTGACTATCGCCACCACCCACTTTGGCGAACTCAAAGCGCTGAAATATGAAGACGAACGCTTTGAAAATGCCTCCGTAGAGTTTGACGATCGTACCCTCAGCCCTACATATCGGCTATTATGGGGAATTCCCGGACGTTCCAACGCGCTGACAATTGCCCGACGTTTGGGACTAAATCCGGAAATTGTCGAAGATGCTCAAAGTTTGGTGGGTGGTGCATCCGAAGACATCAACCAGGTGATTGCTGGACTCGAAGCACAACGCCGCAGCCAAGAAACCAAGGCGCAAGAAGCTCAAGAGTTGTTGCAACAAGCAGAACGTTTCTATCAAGAAGTTTCGCGAAAAGCAACAAATTTGCAAGAACGGGAGCGGGATTTGAAGCTTTCGCAAGAAAGAGCAGTAGCGGAAGCTTTAAATCAAGCCAAGGGAGAAATTGCCCAAGTAATTCGGCGTTTACAGCAAGGGAATGCTACCGCTCAAGATGCCCAAGGTGCAACCAATGCCTTGAATCAAATTGCCGAACGTTATATCCCACCATCGCCGCCACCCAAACAAAAACCAGGGTTTAATCCCAAAAGTGGCGATCGCGTCCGCATTCCTCGCTTAAATCAAACCGCCGAAGTGTTGACTAATCCAGACGAAGATGGAGAATTCACTGTCCGCTTCGGGTTAATGAAAATGACCGTGAAGCTGGAAGATATTGAATCTCTGGATGGTCAAAAACCGGAACAGCTAGTCAAGAACAAGGAACAGAAACAAAGTCAAGCCAAAAACCAAAATCCAAAATCTGATTCCCAAACCCCAACCCCCAGCCCGAAGCCAGTAATTCGCACTTCTCAAAATACTATCGATATTCGGGGTAGTCGAGTAGCTGATGCAGAAGTAGTGATAGAGAAAGCGATCGCTAAAGCAATGGAGTCTGGCTGCCTGTGGATAATACACGGCAAAGGAACCGGAAAATTACGAGAAGGAGTCCACGAATTCTTGAAACAGCACCCGCAAATCGAGAGTTTTTCTTTAGCTGGCACATCAGAGGGCGGCACAGGTGTCACAATTGCGTATATTAAATAGCGTTAAGAGCTAATGGCTAATTGTTATAGCCATTAGCCATTAGCTCTTGGCCAAGACTTGTGAAACTTCTCCAAATCGTGAGAGTCTGGTTTCAAGACTGGTAACGGTGAAGTTACAGCTAGTCTCGTCACCTACTCTAAAGATATGACCTCCATCGTGAAGACACCTGCATCAACCCCGCAGTGGGATGATTTGCCCCTTCCCCAACAGCCGAATGAAATTCAGTTGGACAACATCAAAGCTCAACTGGATTTAGTTTTATTGGCTTTGGAAGCATTGGCGAACATAGGTTCCGAGGCGATACTTCAGGCAGCAGCCGAACTGAATTTAGAGTCAATAGTGGCAGATCGGGTAGCTTTGTGGCGACTGCGACAATCTAACCCAATGCGGAAGAGCCAGGGAGGCCGGAAAAAACTAGATGTAGAGGAAGCGCGATCGCTTGTTTTGATCATCTGCCATCTTGCCAAACAACACCAAGAGCTAATCCGTCGCGCTGTTGCCCTACTCGAACAGCTAACCGAGCAAAACCGCGAACCACATCAAGCATCGTTATTAGGAGACTATCTCGATGCCTTTAGTAACACATATCAAGAACGCATGGACGAAGGAGAAAACGTATCAACTGACTCCTTAACCCACCTGGCTTTAAAACTTCTGATTGATTTACTGTTTTACAGTAGCCCTAACGGTCATCGCCGCCTCTGGTTAGCACTTTTGGATCGCGCCCGCTAACAATTAGCAATCCTTGAATTAGCAAAATGGTTTTGAGACGCTATACTCCCCCCACCTGTACGCTGGAAATAAAGGCGAAAAACTCGCCCCTGTCCCGCTGGGCAGGACAACCAGTGCTGAAGCATCTACGATTTGAGCTGAGCTTTGACGATCCGCGCCAGCCAGAAGATAAACGAGTGACAATTCAGGGCGATCGCGCTGATCTGGAAGCCTTGTATGATGGCGTTACCAGCTACGTGCAGAACTTCCTCCAGCAGTCCTCTTTCGAGCCTCCGGCGACGAAGATTCAGACAGCCGCAGCCCAAGAACAACCAGCATCAGGCGTCCCAGTTACAACACTGCAAAACCCAGATATTGTCCCCATAGGATCGTACCCTCGCACCTTAACCCCCTATTTGCAACCGAGAGGTTTACTTTCCCACGACCTATTTTTAGGGCAGATGGCAACAGAAGAAACAGGGCCAGTTGTTACCCTGAGCGTGTTGCAATTATTCGACTTAGCCACAGCCTTAGATGAATACGCGACTGAACTTGTCGCTTTGCCTAGCCTCAAGCGCCACAAGTTGCTTTCTAATCCGCCCGCTTGGACTCGGACGGCTGCAATTTTTCTGCTGGGAGTGGGTTTGACAGCAGTTATGGTAAAACTGCTGGAATCACAGAATGCAGTCGTGCAAACTGCATCCACACCCCAAGCTACACCCACAACCACCGCTCAACTGCCTAACACAGCTCAGTCGCCCCTAGTAACGCCAACGCCGTTCCAAGGAGGAGCGCCAACGCCGCCGCCATTGATTTCTGCGTCGCCCACGCCTTCCTTATCTCCCTCTCCAGGTGCGTTATCTTCTTCTCCCATAGTTGTTTCGCCGTCGCCTCTAACTCCGCCTGCCCCTCTGAGTGCGCTCCCCCCTCCCCCTAGAAACATTAGCCCCCCTTCTTTTAGTACACTTCCCCAAGCTCGAACCTCAGCCCCAGCTCCACCCCAAGAGCCACTTTTCCCACCCATAGCCCCTGGCAATCGCCAACAGCTGCCAGTCCTGAAAGCACCTCCTGAGCCAGCAGTAAAACCAACTCTTAGTCCTGATAGGTTTCAGCCTATCCCCAGTCAAAGTGGGGTGAGTGCGCCCATAGTGCCGTCGCAGACCGGCAATTCTGGGGGTGAAAGCGCTTCGGGGTCGCCAAGTAGCGCCAGCGTTCCGGTTACGCCTCCCCCACTTCCGGATCTTCCTTTACTTAATCCCGGTTCGGCATCTAGCAATGATGCTCCTGCTCAGGTGGCTACTCGCGGTGTTGCCCCACCTGCGGGAAGGCGCGAGATGGCATCAAATAATAGGTCGGCTACCAATGATGGCAGGTTATTTGACACTATTCCCCAGGTAGCGCAAATCAGAGAATACCTTCAGCAGCGCTGGAAGCCACCCGCAGATTTGAAACAAACTCTGCAATACTATCTGCAACTGAATCCGGATGGCTCAATTGAGCGCATTCGACCTTTAGGAGAAGCTTCAGTTAGGTATATTGACAACACGGGAATGCCTGCGCCTGGGAAACCGTTTGTTTCTGCTATTGAAAGCGATCGCAATGCTCAAATCCGTGTCGTTCTTAGTCCTGATGGCAAAGTGGAAACGTTTTTGGAGCCTTGAAATTTATCTTTTGTGCGATTTGGAATTTTTTCTGACCGTACCTTTTAACAAACTATGAATTTGTAGGTACATTTCTAAGAAATTTAGGGAACAATAAATCTATCAACTGGTAGATTTATTGTTCATGAACGAACAGCGCCTCGAAGCTTATCTCAAAATTATTCAAGCGCTACTCAATTGCGATCGCGGCAAAGAAAGAGAGATTTTGCAGATTAATTCCGTGCTAATCGATGCTGGGTTAATCAAGACGATGGCAGGAGTAGCCTCAATGCTTTTAGAACGGGGCGATACAGAAGCCGCCGAGTGGTTACAAAATGTTGCAGCCCCGCTGGTCGGTGAAATGGTCAACTTTTCACCAGTAGCTTCTCAAGCATATCTGAGTTTTTTAACCCAACTTTTGCAGGCAACTTCAGATAGCAATGGCGACCCGTATGTAGTGTATCCACTGCTACAAGGGAATCTGGAAAAATTGGATCGAAAATTTGCCCAAATCTTGCAGCAGTGGGCAATGGCAACTTTGCCGCAGGTAAAGTCAAAAGAAGCACCATTGTTTGCCGCCACCCTAGGTACTTTAAGTAACCTGATGGCGCAGTTCCCCTTGGGGGAAAGAGAAAGCAACTTGGAAATTGCGATCGCAGGCTACGAGATAGTTGTTAAAATTTTTACTCGCGATCATCCCCTAGAGTGGGCGACGACGCAAAACAATCTCGGCAATGCCTACCGCAACCGGAATCAGGGCGATGGCACTCTTAATTTAGAAAAAGCGATCGCTGCTTACAAAGCGGCGTTGGAAGTTTATACCCGGGATGCCTTTCCGGAAGATTGGGCGATGGTGCAAAATAATCTCGGTAATGCCTACCGCGACCGGATTCAGGGCGACAAAGCCCAAAATTTAACAATAGTGATCGCTGCCTACAAAGACGCATTACAAGTTTACACCCGCGAAGCTTTTCCCGAAAAATCGGCGACGATCCAAAATAATATGGCAGTTGCCCGCGAACATATGATAGAGAACCACCGAGAAAAGAATCTGGAAAATGGGTAGTTGAGATTTACCTTCTTCCTTTTGTCTTTCTGTTCGCCCATTGCCAAATTTTCACCACCAGATTTTCCAGCCAAAGCATCGCCGCATCTAGCCATTCCAGTAGATATTCTAAGGGGTGCTTGACATATCCAGCAGGTTGTGCATCTGCTTCTATCCAATCTGGGGTATGGGTAGCGAAGCGGTTTCCTGTGACGGGTGCGATCGCGTTTGCATTAGAGCTATTCGCGTCTAACACAGATGTTACTGGCAGTTGCCGAGTCCTGGCAACTGAGGTTTTAGATTTGCGTACAACCTCTTTTTTCTGAGTAGTTACATTAGAAGCCTTTCGATGAATTATTTCTCCAGTTGTTGCAGGTTCCGACTGCGGTAAATCATTTTGTCGGAATAGGTTACGTTTAACAACATTCCAGATAGAATCTTTAACAGAAACCTCTGTATTTTCGGCGACAGGGAGAGCCATTCTTGCCTTTGTTCCCGACAGTTGAGAAGTCTGTTGAGCGTTGTTTATTTTCTCTTTTTTAGGTGATGTTTTGCCGAATAAATCGTCCATCGTTAACCAAGGATCGGCAACATCTGCTGCTGCAAGTTTCCTACTGGGTTGACGGGAAAATAACGAAGTCCAACTGCGACCTTTTAACTGATTGATTTCCTTGTTAGAACCTGAATTAATTACTGGTGTTTCTTGACCGGATAATTTGGCGTCGCCCTTGCCAAAAAAATAGTCAATTGCTGCCCGAATTAACGCTTGAATTTTCAGACTTTGGGTATTTGTAACATCGGGAGATGTAGGTTGCTTTTGTGGCTTGTCGAATAAAGTTTGTAGACGCTGTAGGGGAAATTGATAAATTTTTTCTAATTCCAAACCGGGTTTCAAATTCGCTAAAAAGTCTTGTTGTCGCACTTCTATTTCAGCAACTGTGCGGTCAAGCTGAAAGATGAAAGATGTAGGATGAAGGGTGATATTACTTTCTTGCGGCTGTGTAGCTGGACGGCTGGGCGACTGGACGGCTATGCTGCCGAAAGTGATTTCTTGGAAGACATTAGCCGCGATCGCAACTGGCCCTCTTTGCACCCAAGCCATCAATCCCCAAAAGACGCGCACTGGTGGTAAGATATTCCTTTGGTCAGCGGGAGGCTGCAATCGCATTCGGGATCTTCTAGCTGAGGCTTGCACTAACCGCAACTGATGCCAGTAATCAGCCAATTCCCAACTGATGCGTTGTTGTAATTTTTGCTGTTGCTGATGGCTGAGAATATCCAGAATTTGATTTTCGGCTGTGACGAGTACCAAAGAACGGGTATTTAATAGTGTCGCCACTCCCTGCACTTTAATTCCGGCTGGAGATACCTCCGATGATTGTGTAGAAGTGCGGATGGATGTCTTGCTGTAGGGTAATACATCCTCACTCAGTTGAATTGTCAGCGCACAAGACTCGGAAGATTCGGCTAACCCTTCCCCTAAAAGCGGAGTAAAGAATAATTTTCCCCCCTTCTCTTTTAGAGAAGCAGGTTGGAGAGTTAAATTTTCCGGCTGCGAACTACGAGCAAGAGAGTTATTATTAAATAATTTGAATCCCCACCACGCCGCAGACACGCGATTAACAGTATCTGTCAAGAAATTGAGAAATTCATTTTTCCCACTAACTGCTAGCGGTGGATTTGAAATTTCACTTTCCCCGCCACTGAGTGCGAGTAGCACTTGCTGAATTGGCGTGTCTGCGGCGGGAGTTGTTTGGGAGGAAGAACGGTTTTTTTGGTTATCCTTATTAGAAGCGTCTAATTGGGGAAATCCTTCTGGCGCTGCTTGCTGTAACTGCTTTCCTGCTAATTGGGAAGTTTGAACTAGCAAATATACAGGATAAAGCAGAATTTGCACTCCCCAAACCGTTGCTACTTTTAAATTCCGAAAGGCGCGATCGCGTTCATCCTTCAACTTGAGGGACGCTTGAGATAGAAAATTAAATAATCGGCTTTGATAGCGACCAGTGGAAGAGGGGGACATTTTGCTAAATGCTAAAAAGCTAAGTGCTAAAAAGCTCAAAATAGTAGATGCCCTGATTCTATCTAAAAATGACCGATTCCAAGACACCTTTTATATCTCAGCCTTGCAGCCGCCAGATTTCGGAAGCGATTGAAAAGCTGTATGCGCTGACTCAGACGAATGTTAAACTCCATTGGCGTTACTGTACCGCAGATATCCCAGTTTCGGAAGCACTGGACGCTGAGTGGAATAATTGGCAAGTTGTCGAACCTAATGCTAAAGGACATATCGCTTGGAGTGGGGGAAGGCAAGTTTTATGGCTTGCTCAACAATTCTTAATTCCCCAAGATTTGTCTGGTTTCCCTTTAACGGGTTTGGCGTTACGTCTGGTGCTGACTTGGTGGGCGGATTCTGCCCAAATCTTTGTTAATGGTAAGTTGGTGCAAGAGGGAGATTTATTTGATTGTTCTACACGGGTTCTACTTAGTCCTTCTGTTACTCCGGGTGAGGTAATTACGGTTGTCTTGCGTCTGGTCAGTCCGGGACATGATGATGGGGCGTTGGTAAATTCGCTTTGCGTGTATGAATCTACTTTAGAACCGGGTTTTGTCGCTTCTGAGTTAGCTGTATTACACCGCTATTTGGAAGATGCACCAGAAAAACTTGAAATATTAGCCGCAGCTGTTTCCCAAATTGATTGGGAAGCATTACCAGATGGTCAGAAGTTTATGCGATCGCTTTCTACTCTTCGTGAAAATTTGGTAGGGATGAACCGCAGAGGCACAGAGAGCGCCGAGGGAAGAGAAGCAGTAATCTCTTTAGTTGGTCATGCTCATTTGGATTTGGCTTGGCTATGGCCTGTTGGTGAAACTTGGATTGCTGCCCAACGCACTTTTGAATCTGTTCTTGGGTTACAGCAGGAGTTTCCTAATCTGACGTTTTGCCATTCTACGCCAGCGCTTTATGCCTGGATTGAGCAGCATCGTCCTGATTTATTTTCTGCTATTCAACAACAGGTTGCTGCTGGACGTTGGGAAGTTGTCGGCGGAATGTGGGTGGAACCTGAGCTTAATTTAATTAGTGGGGAGTCGATTGTTCGTCAGTTACTTTACGGTCAACGTTACGTCCAAGAAAAATTTGGTCAGGTGAGTAAGGTCGCTTGGTTGCCAGATACTTTTGGC
The DNA here is from genome assembly GCF_014695505.1 of Trichocoleus sp. FACHB-90. Lineage (NCBI taxonomy): Bacteria > Bacillati > Cyanobacteriota > Cyanophyceae > Leptolyngbyales > Trichocoleusaceae > Trichocoleus > Trichocoleus sp. FACHB-90. Next base: position 73,529 of record NZ_JACJOK010000052.1, on the reverse strand, counting down.
TTTTGTGCGACTCTGCCGCAGTTTCTTTTATCTGGCGGCATTGAATATTTTGTCACCCAGAAGTTGCGCTGGAATGACACTACAGAATTTCCCTATGGTGTTTTTTGGTGGCGATCGCCTGATGGGTCGGAGATTTTCAGTCTGATGTCTGCTCCCATTGGTGAAGGTATCGACCCGATAAAGATGTCATCCTACGCCTTTGATTGGCAAAAACAAACTAATCTGCAAGATGCTCTTTGGCTTCCTGGTGTTGGCGATCACGGCGGCGGCCCCACCCGCGATATGTTAGAAGTCCAACAGCGTTGGGAAAAGTCTCCCTTTTTCCCCCGCCTCGAATTTACCTCTACTCTCAACTATTTACAGCAAATTAGCGGTACGAAGATCCCCCCAACCCCCCTTGAAAAGGGGGGCTATATTTCCCACTTAAACAAGGGGGCTAGGGGGAATCGGTTTCCTACCTGGGAAGACGAACTTTACCTAGAATTCCATCGCGGCTGCTACACTACCCACGCTGACCAAAAGCGCTTTCTACGCCGCACGGAAGGTTTGTTGTACCAAGCCGAACTCTTCGCTTCTCTCGCAACTATCACTACAAATGCGACTTATCCCAAAGATGAGTTAGAATCCGCCTGGAAAAAAGTTCTATTCAACCAATTTCACGACATTCTGCCGGGAACTTCGATTCCTCAAGTCTTTGTGGAGGCAAACCAAGCTTGGCAGGAAGTAGAACAGGTGGGTGAGGAAATATTGGCGAAATCTTTGAGTGCGATCGCTTCTTCTATCTCTCTTCCTCCACCACCCCAACCCGACGCTTTACCTGTTATCGTCTTCAATTCCCTTAACTGGCAACGATCTCAGGTTGTTACCCTCAACTTACCAGATTCTGCACAAAGCTGGCAAATTTGTACATCGGTTGGGGAAAAAATGCCTGTTCAACTCGGTGAGGCATCAACTCTACTGTTTCTTGCCAAAAGTATACCCGGCTTGGGTTATCGCGTTTTTTGGCTATGTAAAAAGGACGATTTTTCCCTAAATCAGCAAGAAAAAGGCTATTTTAGCAGTAGCATACCGGGAGAAAATGCCACCTGTCAAGATACTGATAGTAATAACCTAAAACATTGGGTTTTAGAGAATGAACTGCTGCGGGTAATTGTGGACGGTGAGACAGGAGATTTAAGCAGCGTTTTCGACAAACTTAATCATAGAGAAGTTATAAATAAACCCGGTGGAAATCAACTACAGGCATTCAAAGATAGCGGACAATATTGGGATGCTTGGAACATAGATCCCAACTATACCCAAAATGCCTTACCTCCAACCGAGTTAAAATCTATTCAGTGGGTAGAACGAGGATTAGTGCAAACTCGTCTGCGCGTCGTGAGGCAGTTGGGTGAATCGGAATTTTGCCAAGATTACCTGCTGGAAGCTGAATCGCCAATGCTGAAAATTGTCACTACTGTAGATTGGCAAGAACGTCACGTATTAGTAAAAGCTGCTTTCCCGCTTACTGTGACGACAGATTCAGCGACATACGAAATTCCCTGCGGTACTATCGTCCGTCCCACCCAACCACAAACACCTCAAGAAAAAGCAAAATGGGAAGTCAGTGCCTTGCGTTGGGCTGACCTGGGCGACAATAACTACGGTGTCAGTTTGCTAAATGATTGTAAATACGGTTACGATGCTCAACCTTCAGAATTACGCCTAACATTATTACGCAGTTCTACTTGGCCTGACGCCGAAGCAGACCAAGGCAAGCATCAATTCACTTATGCTCTATATCCTCATTGCGGCACTTGGCAGTCAGCCCATACAGTGCGACGCGGCTATGAGCTAAATATACCTTTGCAAGCGATGGTGTTGCCATCGGTAAATCAACAAAATTCGTCTTTACCTGCTGTTGGTCTTTTAGACTTACAATCTGAAAATTTGATTTTGATGGCGTTTAAACAATCAGAAGATAATCCGCAACAATGGATTTTGCGGTGCTATGAATGCCACGGAGAAGAGGCACAAATGCAACTTCAAAGCGATTTGGGATTAGCGATATCGCATCCTGTTGATTTATTAGAGCGTCCCATTGATGGAGCCGAAGTGTTTCCCACCGGGCAATCTATCAGAATCCAGCCTTGGAAAATCGCTAGCTTTACAGTAGAGAATGGTATTCTGAGTTAAATACCTCTGTAAAGGAGAAAGTTTTTGTCTACGGAATTGCTATACATGGACGAATCTGGTGATAATGGTTTGGTGGAGGGAAGCACAGATTTTTACATATTAGCTGGAGTCTCAATTGAAACTAGATACTCAAAAGAATTTTTTTGGAAAATATTGGACTTTCGCAAGTCAATTACTAAACAATATGGCTTGAAATTTCAGGAAATAAAAGGTTCTGATATATTTTATCACCGAGGAGCTTTCTTTAATTCATTAGTAAATCCTCCAGGACTAGAAAAAATTCATAGCAATTTAGTCAAAATCCTTTGTCAATCACCTGTTGAACTATTTGCCACTGTGAAATCGAAAAAAGGATTTAGGCAACAACAATTTCAATTAACAAAAAATTCGGTCAAGCTTTTTAGTCAAGAAATTTGGAGAGAATTTCTTTCAACATACGAATCCTATTTAATCAATAAATCTCGACAGTTAAAATATCCCCAAAATGGGCTAATCTATTTTGATGACAACCCCAGTCAAAAGAAATATATCCGAGAGATAATCAGGGAACGCTCTCGGAAATACGATCTTGAGAGTGAGTTTCCAGAGGCTGGTATTGTTGAAGATGTCATTTTTCGTGATTCACAGGAGTCCTACTTTATCCAATTAGCTGACATTCTTGCTTTTACAGTTAGCCGTATTGTATGTGGGCGAGGAGAGAGCGATGTTTTTGCCATTAAACCAGAAATTGCTGATATATTAATAACCAAACTCAAAGGAAACGTGGAACTATATATTTAAAGTGAAAGGAACCCTATTTGTTAGGGTTCCCTCCATGATCTTTTGATCAATTCATTCGATTCTTGGCGCGGCCTACACTGCTGTATAAAGCAGTTCGGTCGTACATATATAAGTATAGCTCAGATTAAAGCGAGTAATACCCGCGTCAACCATACTTGGTTGTTTTTGCCTATCCTACTTACTTTCCACAATTACTTACCAATTATGCAATCAGTGACTGAATCTAATGATTGGGAAAATCGCTACCAAGAAGGAACAACTCCTTGGGATTTAGGTGAGGCAGCACCGCCTTTGGAAAGTCTCCTAAATTCGTCTCAACTTCCTGTTGGTCGTACAGTTGTTCTCGGCTGCGGTCGCGGTTATGATGCCTTGCTATTTGCTCGTTATGGATTTGAAACAATCGGGGTTGATTTGGCACCGAGTGCGATCGCATCCGCAACATCTTTGGCTAATGCCACTGGTAGCACCGCCCAATTTTTGCAACGCGATATTTTTGACTTACCAGTGGAGTTTCCCAATTATTTCGACTACATAGTTGAGCATACTTGCTTCTGTGCCATCTCCCCCGAACAGCGTCCAGCCTACGTGCAATTAGTACGCTCTTTGTTGAAGCCTAAAGGAGAATTGATTGGCTTATTTTTCACCCATAATCGTCCGGGTGGCCCTCCTTTTGCTGTAACACCCGCAGAAATTCGCCACTACTTTGAGACAGATTTTGAAATTCTTTCCTTAGAACCAGTGACAAATTCCATACCAAAACGTCAAGGCGAAGAACATTTGGGAGGCTTTCGCCTTAAGTAAAGTGTGGGTAATGGGGTGATTGCCCAACTACTTATTACCCCCTTACCATTTTTTAATATGTTAAGATTTATTAAAAAGCTTAGAATATTATGAGTCATCCCAGTTTACAAGAGATTGGCGAACAGTTAGAAAGTCCAAATTCACGCGATCGCATGATTGCTCTTGCTTCGTTGCGTCAAGTGGCACCAGACGAGGCGGTGCCTTTAATTAAAAAAGTTTTAAATGACGAAAATCTGCAAATTCGTTCAATGGCAGTATTTGCACTAGGTGTAAAACCTACCGAAGAATGCTTTCCAATTTTGGCGAAGTTGCTAGAAACAGATCCAGATTACGGTATCCGGGCTGATGCGGCTGGTGCGTTAGGTTATCTAGCCGATATCAGAGGATTTGAACCTTTGGTAAGAGCTTTCTACGAAGATACAGATTGGTTAGTGCGCTTCAGTGCTGCTGTTAGTTTAGGCAATTTAAAAGACCCCCGCGCCTTTGATGTGCTAATGCGGGCATTAGATGGCCCAGAAGTAGTATTGCAACAAGCAGCGATCGCAGCCTTGGGAGAAATCAAAGCAGTAGAATCTGTAGATAAAATTCTCCGCTTTGCTCAGTCAGAAGATTGGCTGGTTCGTCAGCGTTTAGCAGAAGCCTTGGGACACCTGAAGAGTGATAAGAGTATATCAGCTCTTAATTACTTAGAAAAAGACAGCCATCCCCAAGTTTCTGCTGCTGCCACTATTTCCCTCAAGCGCTTGGCAGAAAAGTAAAGGCGGGGGCTGGGGGCTGGGGACTAGGGACTGGGGACTGGGGGCTGGGGACTAGGGACTAGGGACTAGGGACTAGGGACTGGGTAAGAAAGAGTCCTTCCAATCCCCAATTCCCAATTCCCAATCCCCAATCCCCAATTCCCAATCCCCAATCCCCAATCCCCAATCCCCAATCCCCAATCCCCAATCCCCAATCCCCAATTCCCAATCCCCAATCCCCAATTCTCAATCCCCAATCCCTTTATCTCTTCAGCCATTGCGCGACAGTGAAGCAGCCATCTTCAGTATGGATAAACTCCACACCGCGCATCTTCACAATAGGCTGGTCGCGGTAGGATACGCAAAGCCAACCACCGATGGCAAAATCCACGCTTACCTCATTGGAGAGAATATGTTTTAAGCGTAGGATGTCGGTACCAGATTCATCCTCAATAGTGTCAAAACCATCGCCGGGAGAGTAAACGTAAATATCATTACCTCTACCGCCAAACAAGCGATCGCTATCTTTACCCCCAATTAGAGTATCATCGCCATCGCCCCCGAATAAGCGATCACGTTTTTCCCCACCCAGCAAACAATCATCTCCATCTTCTCCGAACAGGGTATCCTCACCTTCTCCACCCTGAATCAAATCATTCCCTAGACCGCCGTGGATGATATCATTACCTTCCTTCCCAACCAGCGTATCATCGCCAGCGTAACCAAAAATAACATCATCGCCTTCAGTCGCTTCGATGTAGTCATCTTTAGGGGTGCCGTGAATTCGTGACATGATGCACTTTTAACCAAAATCCGAGACTCTTAACCTTTTTATAAACTAGAGGCTACGCGGCAGCACTCTCTCTGGCGACTGGTAAATAAACCTACCCATAAACAGGTGTAACTAAGCGGAAGTTAAAATCCCGATTAAGGATTGAAACAATTAAGATATTCAAAGTGCTGTTAACAAAGTATTAGACTTCAGAGTTTGATTCATGGATATTCAAGAATTTTTCCAGAAAAGTGCTGGCAAATGGTTTTCTCAGCGTACCAGTCACCATTTGGCTTTCAAACAAGCAGAAAGCGGCAAGTCAGATATCAAGATTGAAATGGTAACAGCAGACGATCCAGAAGTGATTAAGCTTTGCCAGCAATATGAAGTTGATCCTGCCTTAGCTTGGGGTGGCGCTCGTGTTACTTGGGATGGAACAATGGAATGGGATAAGGAAAAACATACTGGAACAACCGTTCTCGTTCCGATTGCTGACCCGGATAAGCCGAATGAAGGTAAGTTGCTGCGCGACATGGGCTATGCGGAGAAAGCATCTGTTGCTGGTCGCTACATCATGGGCAGCGATGAAGCGATGACGTTAATTACAGAGTATGAAACTATGTACTCTGAAGAACGCATTTGGTTTGCTAGTCCTAATTTGCGGTTAAGAAGTAGTATTTTAAAGCGATTTGGTGGCTTTTCTATGGCTACTTTTTGTTCGGAAATTCGCATGGGTGGCACGCAGCCAAAGCCAGAAGAAACGGATGCGGCTGTTAGTCAGTAGTCAATTGTTCGTAGCTAATAGCTAATTGCTATTTTCGTGAAGGCGAGATACCCGACTTCTCTAAGAAGTCGGGTATCTGAAGCTCAACATATGCTATCAACAATTAGCCATTTTTATCACTTTTTGAAGCGTCATCTTCATCGTTGTGAGCGACAGCTTTCAACTTCTGGTAAAAATCAGAATCATCTGTCTGGGGAATGAATTGGTGAATCGGACGTTTACCAACACTCCAGCGCGTCCAATCGGCTTGGCGGACAATACGGGTGTCCGGACGACGAGCAAGACCCGCCGTGATACCTTCAGTTGCAGCCTCAGCGAGGTTGGGTGTTTCTGCTGGCGGCATTTCGGTGACACCTACCGGAATTTTTACCTCGCCAGATGCGGTTAACGCGATCGCATCCTGTGGCGGGGTAGAATCGCTATAAATCGCTTCTTCTATCGCCGCATTATCAGAGGCTATTGACGATACAGCATCGACTGGTTCCAGCAAATTGTGAGGAAAATTGCGCGAAATTAGTCGCTCAAAATCATGATTAAAGTGATATAATGCCCGCCCACGCCTAGTCCAAGCACTTAAAATTTGTTCCACAGAAACCGCTTTGTAACGTCCCTGATAAAGTGCCTCAATTACAGCAAAACGCACCCAACTGGCGGCATAGTTTTGCAGCCACCGGGTAACTAATTCCTCTGGCTTGTAACCCCCCAGTTCAAAACAATAGTGAACAAGCAAAGCTACGACGTAGACCGCAGCTGAGTCTTGGGTAGATGTCATCAGAAGTTAAAATAGCAGACCAGAAACAATGTTAGCGGTCATTGGTTATGTGCTAGGGAAGAGTTATCAAGGAAGGAAAGTTGAAACGTTGTCAGGTTCTAACAACTTTCCCACCTTTAAACCTTAACAAACAACAAACAACTGACTAAACAGACAGTCGTCCAGTGGCGACCAATGCTTGATAAACCATAGCAGCTGCTTCGGCCCGTGTGGCTTCGCGGTTTGGGTTAAGTTGTGCTGGTGAAGGATAATTGACAATTATGCCTCTTTGCGTAGCAGCAGCAACAGCGGGACGGGCGTATGCTGGTATCTCATTTCGATCTTCGTACCTTTCTAAGAGTTTTTCATCCCCCGATGGGAAACCTAAGCCACTTACTAAGGAGACAATTACCCCAATTCGTAAAACTTGCTGCTGGGGACGAAAAGTTTGATCAGGAAATCCAGTAATGAAACCGCTGCTGTAGGCTTGTTGAATTGCACCCTGCGCCCAGAAATCAACGGGGATATCTTTGAATTGTATAGGTGGACGTTTGGGAGTGGGGTTAAAGGCTTTAATTAGTAAAGCAGCAAATCCAGCGCGATTGAGTTTGTCGTCTGGTTTGAAGGTGCCATTAGTAAAGCCACTGATTAAGTTTTGAGTAGCTAATGGGCGAATGTAAGTTTCTCCCCAGTGTCCTTGAATGTCGCTGAAGGTGGGGAGGGTAGCGTCGGGGTTGACGATGTAGGGACTTGAGATTGCCTGAACTTCCCCGGTTGCCACTAATGCCTGATATATTAAAGCTGCGACTTCAGCTCTAGTTATATCCCGCATCGGTTGCAGTAGACTGGTTTGGGGATAATTCACAATTATGCGCCGCGTGGTGGCAGTTGCTACTGCGTCTGTGGCATAGCTAGGAATTTGAGCGCGATCGCTATATACTCCCAATACGCTAGGATTGCCGCCAGTAAGTGACAAGCCAGAAACTAGAGATGCGATCGCTTGCACTCGTGTTAAATTTTGTCCCGGTCGAAATGTACCATCAGGGAAGCCCGAAATAAAGCCCATTCCTGCTGCTTTGCGAATAGCATCTTTTGCCCAAAAATTATCAGGAACATCGGTAAATATTCCAGATCCCGGACGTGGCGGTAAATTAAAAGTCTTGGCAATTATCGCCGCATATTGGGCGCGAGTAATTGGCGCTTCCGGCTTGAACGTACCATCCGGAAAACCACTAATCAAATTTTTCGCAACCAAAGCCTTGATAAAAGCTTCCGCCCAATGACCAGAAACATCCCTAAACTGGGCAGGGCCAAGTATAAAACTAGAACCAGTCGCCTGAGTCGTCACAAAATCGATTCCTCCCCGTACCCGCGCCGGATTCAGGAGATTTCCCGCAGAAACGATGGTAAAACGGGTATTATTTTGCAAATCTGCTTCCCCGTTATCCCGGATAATATTGCCAGCAGGGTCTTGACGACTGCCTAACTGTGGTTTAGCTTCCTCAGCAGCAATTAACCCTGCTTGCGTATTCTTCTCAATCAAATTATTACGCAACACAGGTTTAGCGTTACCAGACAGAGAAATCCCCACCCTATTCGCAGAAACTTTGTTATCTGTAAGCAGAGGAGCCGCCTTATCTGCAATTACAATACCGTAACCAGTATTTTGAGCCACATTTCGCCGCACTTCCCCCTTAGCATTGCGTAACACAGAAACACCACTGGCAGAATTTTGACTAAAAACATTATCCAAAATTAGCGGTTTAGCTGTGCCAGTCACAAACACGCCATCGCGACTGCAAAGAGTGAAAGTATTATTAGCCAGCGTTGGCGATGTTGATTCTATCCAAACCCCGACTCCCTTAGCGGCGCGATTTGTCACCGTTACCCCCCGCAATTGGGCATTTGTTTCCAGACGCAGGGCGATATTTTGGGAACCAAAGCTAGGACTGATAAATTCCCCGCTACCATCAATTTGAACGCCCTTGCCTTTGGTTGATTCATTTCCCACCACCGTCACCCCAGAGGGGATAACTAGGGGAAAAATTTCGCCACTAGCAGCGTTGTAAGTTCCAGCAGCCAGTTGAATTGTGCTTCCGGCTTCAGCTTGTCTTATGGCACGGGTGAGGGTTTTGTGTGGTGTAGATGAGTTTCCGGCGTTAGTATCTTTTCCAGTAACTGGGTTGACATAAAGCATTAGTTGAACCATATAGTAGAGAGTTTAGTGATTGGGAATGGGGAATTGGGAATGGGGAATTGGGAATGAGGAATTGGGAATTGGCAACTATTCTCCCCAATCCCACACAAAGGGGAATAGGGAATAAACAACTATTCTCCCCCAGTCCCCAATCCCCAATCCCAAACAAAGGGGAATAGGGAATAAACAACTATTCTCCCCCAATCCCCAATCCCCAATCCCCAATCCCCAATCCCCAACAAAAATGATTGAAGTTGAACATTTAAGCAAAATCTATGGTTCTACCCCAGCGATTCAGGATGTCACCTTTAAAGTGGAACCTGGAGAAATTTTGGGGTTTTTGGGGCCGAATGGCGCAGGAAAAACCACAACCATGAGGATTTTAGCTGGATATCTACCAGCTAGCAGCGGCAGTGCCAAAATTGCCCAGTACGACGTGCATGAAGATTCTATGGCAGTGCGGCGACGAATTGGCTATTTACCAGAAACGCCGCCTTTGTATCCTGACATGACAGTGGAGGGATTTTTGCATTTTGTGGCGCGGATCAAGGGCGTGGCTAGGAAAGTAAGACGCGATCGCGTAAACTCAGCAATGGAACGCTGCAACCTCACCGAAAAGCGCAAAGTCCTAATCCGCAAGCTTTCCAAAGGCTACAGACAGCGAGTAGGCATTGCCCAAGCCATTGTCCACGATCCACCTGCCATTATTCTAGATGAACCCACTGTCGGACTCGACCCCCGGCAAATTATCGATGTCCGCAATTTAATTAAAAGCCTTGCTGGTAGCCACACCATCATCCTCTCAACACACATCTTGCCAGAAGTCAGCATGACTTGTAGCCGGGTGGCAATTATCAATCGCGGTAAAATCGTTGCTACCAACACTCCAGAAAACTTGGTCGCGCAACTAGCTGGAGGTTCTGGCTACGAACTGGAAATCGATGGCGATGAGGAAGCTGCACAACAAATGATTCAAGTTTTGCCGGGAATTCGGTTTGTAGAATCAATCGCCAATAAAGATTTACCGCTCAATCGCAGCCAGATCCGTGTAGTATCAGAACCGGGTGCAGAACCGGGACGAGATATTGCAGCGGTTTTAATTGGTGCTGGTGTGGCTTTGTATGAAATGCGCCGCACTAGGGCTAATCTTGAAGATGTATTTTTAGAACTGACGACGGCAGAGAAAATCCTGCCGATTGTAGATTCGGATGCGTCTGAATCTTCGTCAGAGTCAGCTACCGAAGCAGAGGAGACAACAACTTAATGGGCGTGGTACTTAGTAACATTGTGGCAATTTACCGCAAGGAGTTGCAAGGATATTTTGCTTCGCCACTAGCTTATTTAGTAGCGGGTGTTTTCTGGCTTTTATCAGGCTTCTTTTTTGTCTGGATTTTAGTAGAAATCATTCAACAAGTAGCTTTGGCTGACTTGCAAGGACAGCAAATTGGCGTACCTGTTCCGCCTGTAGATGTTCCTTACGAGTTTTTGCGAAGTTTTTTATATGTAATGGGTTGGTTGGTGTTGTTTGTATTGCCAATTCTTTCGATGGGACTTTATTCTGAGGAACGCAAGCGCGGGACTTTAGAACTATTGGCAACGTCACCGCTGACGAATTGGGCTGTGGCGGTGGGTAAACTTTTAGGAGTGCTGACGTTCTTTACAGTGATGGTGCTGCCGTTGCTTTTGTATGAAGCGATCGCATTTAGTGCAGCCAGTTCCACCGTTCCCCTAGCAGTACCATTACTCGGTCATGCTGGATTAATATTACTTGCAGCAGCGGTTCTGAGTTTGGGAATGTTTATTTCCTCTCTTACTGAAAGTTCAATTGTGGCAGCATTTCTCACCTTTGGATTAATTTTAGCTCTCTGGCTAATGGATCTTGCCGCCAAATGGATCGGCGGTTCATTCGGAGACGCTTTGGGACATTTATCTTTGCTGAGACACTACAACAATTTAGTCCAAGGCGTAGTAGATACCAGCAGTCTAATCTTGTTTGCCAGTTACATTATTTTAGGGTTGTTTCTGACTGCCCAATCCATCGATGCTTTACGATTCCAGCGTTCTTAATTTGGGAAATGGCTAATTGCTAATTGCTAATTGTTAATGGAGGTCGTTTTTATGGGTAGACCGAATTTCGAGAACCTGCAAGTTTATCAATTGTCTGAAAAACTAGCAGATGAAATTTGGCAGATTATTGGTAAATGGAACTCATTTGCTAAAGATACGATTGGCAAGCAAATTGTTCGCTCCGCAGATAGCATTGGTGCCAATATTGCTGAGGGAGAAGGACGGTATAATTACCAAGACAATCGGCCCTTTGTCAAGATTGCCAGAGGGTCTTTGGATGAAACAATCCATTGGCTCAGGCGAGCATACAAGCGCAATCTGTTGACAGATGAACAAATAAACACGCTTAAGCCAATCATTGATGAACTGTTACCCAAGCTAAACGCTTATCTAAAATCACTTGGCAATTAGCAATTAGCAATTAGCAATTAGCAATTAGCAAAAATGAAGAACATCAATTGGAAATATATAAAATATCTCTTTTTGCTTGGCCCCTTTTTGACAATGGCGGGTCTAGTCGCTGGGTTTGTCTCCAACAGCTGGGGGGCGGTACCAGTAGGATTGATTATTGCTGGAATAATAATACTGGGGTTGTGGTTGCTATTTGTAAGCACTGCGCCAGACAGTTTTTGGGGAAAACGATCGACTCAAGCTGGGACGAATGCTTTAGCAGCAACACTGTCTATGCTGGTGATTTTGGGGCTGATTAATTTCTTGGGCGTTCGCCGTGCGTTGCGCGTAGATTTAACAGAAAATCAGCTATTTACTCTCGCCCCCCAATCGCAGCGAGTGGTGGCAAATTTGCAGCAACCAGTCAAGATTTGGGTTTTTGAAAGCAACCCAAATCCTGAAGCCCGACAATTACTAGAAAATTATCGACAGTATGGTTCGCAATTTAATTTTGAGTTTGTTGACCCGCAACTGCGACCGAACTTAGCCCAAAAGTTTAATGTCCAATTACCAGGAGAAGTTTATATAGAATCTGGGACGCGGCGAAAGTTAATTCAGACGCTGAACCAAGAACAGAGAGAGAACCTTTCAGAAACGCAGGTAACGAATGCGATCGCGCAAATTACAGGCGATCGCGCTGGTAAAGTATACTTCCTCCAAGGTCACGGTGAAAGACCCCTAGCTGCGGTGCAAGGCGGACTTTCACAAGCAATAAGCAATTTGGGGGAGAAAAATTACACCGCCGAACCACTTAATTTAGCTAAAACGCCGACAATTCCTGAAGATGCTACTGTAGTTGCGATCGCAGGCCCGAAAAAGGCACTGTTTGCGGGGGAAGTCAAAGCGTTAAACGATTACCTGAAACGCGGCGGTAGCTTGTTAGTAATGGTAGACCCCAATGTTGATCCTGGTTTGGACAGTCTGCTAAAAGAGTGGGGGGTGAAACTAGATAATCGCCTTGCTGTTGACCTTTCTGGACGGCAACTTGGACTAGGGCCTGCGATTATTATGGTGACACGCTACGGTCAGCATCCCATCACTAAAGATTTCGGCGAAGGTCGTTCTTTTTACCCCTTGGCGCGACCAGTTCAAACTACATCAATTATGGGTATTCAGGAAACACCTTTGCTGATTACTAATAATGAAAGTTGGGCGGAAAGCGATCCCGAAAACGACCAGCTAGAGTTTAATCCTCAAAGCGATCGCCAAGGGCCTTTAACTCTCGGTGTCGCCCTGAGTCGCGGATATGCCCCCCAAAGCGCTTCTGTACCATCTCCAAGCCCTACAGGTTCCCCAAGCCCGACAGCTTCGCCCACGACTTCCCCAAGTCCGACAGCTTCACCCACAGCATCACCAAGTCCAACAGCTTCCCCAAGCCCAACAGCTTCCCCAAGCCCGACAGGTTCACCATCTCCTTCCCCAAGTCCAACAGCTTCACCCACGGCTTCACCAAGCCCAACAGCTTCACCCACGGCTTCACCAACAAACCCAGAAAATACTGCCCAAAAGCCAGTTGAATCTCGCCTCGTTGTAGTAGGAAACTCTGACTTTGCTACCGATGGTTTGTTTGAACAACAACTCAATGGAGATGTCTTTCTCAACTCTATCAGTTGGTTAAGTAAACAGGATGAACAAACCCTATCTATTCGTCCCAAAGAAATAAAAGACCGCCGCCTCAACTTGTCACAGCAAAAAGCAAATTTAGTAGGTTGGATGGCTGTGTTGATTATGCCTTTAATTGGGTTTGCTACAGCGGGATTTGTTTGGTGGTTAAGACGCTAGAAATTTTGGATTTTGGATTGATGCCCAAGTTACCTTCAAAAAGAAAAAAAATTATTGCTCTCCTCTTTTCTACCTCCCGCCAGTAAGGGGTAGCAAAGGAAGAAATTTTATTTACGAGGGGGGTTGGGGTGAGGTAATAATCTGAAATCTAAAGTCAACTAATAAATCGATTATGAAGTTACAACGAACAACACTAATTTTGATGGTATTAGCGCTTGGTTTAGGCGGTTTCGTTTATTTTTATGAAATTAAAGGCGAACCGCAACGACAAGCAGCACTGGTGAAACAAAAGCCAATCTTTTCTTTTACTAAAGAGCAAGTTCAAGCTTTAACAATTAAAACTCAGGAACAGACTTTACAATTTGAGCGAATGATCCAGACTGCTGGCAAAAAGTCAAGTCTTTCTGAGTGGCAGATGAAAGCGCCCAATGACAACCCAGCCAGCGATCCGTATGTGTCGTATTTGCTAAATTTGCTAGTGGATAGTAAAAGCGATCGCATCCTCAGCGTCCCCGCTACCCAGCTTCCGGAATATGGATTAGACAAGCCTTTAGCAACCGTAGAAGTAAAACTGAACAATCAGCAAACTCATCAGCTGATTCTGGGGAAACCTGACTTTAACAATAGTTTCTTGTATGCTCAAGTTGACCCCCTTAAATCGCCTTCTGGTCAGCTAAATGTGCTTTTAGTGCCGCTAGAATTTCAGTATGGTGTAAATCGTCCTTTGTCAGAATGGACAGCAAAGGACGAGACGAAAAAAGAAGCACCGTCACCCAGTCCCTCGGCTTCCCCAGAAAATCCGAAAAACAATACTTCTGACAAAACACCGTCACCCAGTCCTTCCCCTTCACCAAAAGCATCGCCATCCACTTCAGAAAAAGCCAGTCCCTCTCCTTCACCAGTAAATCAGAAAACTGATACTTCTAAAAAGGTAGCGCCATCAAATTCAATTAAGCCCAGCCCCTCTCCTTCACCAGAAAGTAAGAAAACTGATACTTCTAAAAAAGCAGCGCCATCTACTTCAGAAAAAGCTAGTCCATCACCTTCGCCAGTAAATCAGAAACCCGATACTTCTAAAAAAGCAGCGCCATCACCATCAAATCCAAATAAGCCCAGCCCCTCTCCTTCGCCTTCACGATGAACAATCCCACCGCAACGCTGCTAGTTTCCTGTCCCGATCAAAGGGGACTGGTGGCAAAAATAGCCAATTTCATCTACGCTAACGGCGGTAATATTATTCATGCCGATCAACACACTGATTTTGCTGCTGGTTTATTTCTCACCCGCATTGAATGGCAATTAGAAGATTTTAATCTGCCGCGAGAGTATATTGCTCCAGCATTCAATGCGATCGCGCAACCTCTACAAGCTAAATGGCAGCTGCACTTTTCTGATACTGTACCCCGCATTGCCATCTGGGTAAGCCGTCAAGATCATTGTCTATTTGACCTAATTTGGCGACATCGCGCCAAAGAATTCTCCGCCGAAATTCCGCTAATTATCAGCAACCATCCCGATTTAAAAGATGTAGCCGCTCAATTTGGCATCGACTATCATCACATTCCGATTACCAAAGAAACCAAATCCGAGCAAGAAGCTAAACAATTAAACTTATTAAAACAGTATAACATTAATTTGGTTTTACTGGCAAAATATATGCAAATTGTCAGCCCGGAATTTATCGCCAAATTTCCGCAAATCATCAACATTCATCACTCATTTTTACCTGCTTTCGTCGGTGCAAACCCCTACCACAAAGCTTACGAACGCGGCGTAAAAATTATCGGTGCTACAGCACATTATGTCACCGCCGACTTAGATGCGGGGCCAATTATTGAGCAAGATGTGGTGCGAGTCAGTCACCGAGATGAGGTAGACGATTTAATTCGCAAAGGCAAAGATTTAGAGCGAGTCGTGTTAGCAAGAGCAGTGCGATCGCATTTACAAAACCGCGTATTAGTCTACGGCAATAAAACAGTAGTATTTGAGTAAATACTGAGCAACCAATGACAATCACGCACCCAAGATGCAAGGGTGCGGATTATCAAGGCGCGAAAGCTACTTAGCCAATTTGGATTTGCGCTTCAACACTGAACCAACGCCTAAAATACCAAAAGCTAAAACACTTAAAGCAGATGTAGGTTCAGGAACCCCAACGCTGACATTATCAATGCCGATAAAGGCGGCACCATCATCATCGCTTCCAGACGCAACCAGACGGAGTTCATCAAACTTCACACCCGAAATTGAAAGCGTAGAATACAGTAGGGAGCTAGTTTCAATAACCCCAAAATCAGCTAGTGCTACGGAGTTACTTTGTACCAGGTTTCCATCTAAGAACGCCTCTAGAGTCAGAAGGTTGTTAGAAGGAGAAAATAACTGACTGAAGATATCTAGACTTGCAGATGATTCTACTTTGCCAGTAGTAATCCGAGTTGAACCAAATCGTCCAAAGCTGGCTTCGGCTCCTTCAGTATAGCCGCCAAAGGTCAGGTAATTGGAATCTGAGAAGAAGTTTCCTAGATAATCTTTCGTAGTACCTTCTATAGAGAAAGTGGTCGGAAATGTCTCCAGTGGAAGACGTGTATCTAAGTCAAAGAAAGTAACTTCATCGTCCGTAATCGTTGTATTTGAAAACCCTTCTAAAAAACCATCAAACGTTGCCGTTCCTGCCAGTGTAGGAGAGGCAAATGCTACAGAAGAGACAATCCCAATAGCAGAGAGTCTAGTGTAGAAATGGGAGTTGATAGCGCTTTTGTTTTTGAGCATTATGTATTTCCTCACGTCAGAAAAATTTGGTGAAATGTTGGTATTTGCAATACGCGCCAGATCGGACTAAACACGCATCGCGCCTGGTCGCCCGTTTTCAACGACAAACGAAGCTAGGGTGCTAATAGAAGCATTCGGGTCGAGAATGGTTGAGACTACGCGGAAATCGGTCTGCCAAGCGTTGCGCGTAAGATTGCAACGGACATAACCCCGGTATTGCCCATCGAAGAACTTAGTATGGGGGTTTTCAGGCAATGCTGCTCGAACTGAGGCAATGGCTGCGGTTGGGAAATCAGAGGTGATGGACGTTCCCACAAACTCAGTAGCGACTGTTGGCGAGGCTGGGTTTTGGAAGTCAGGCTTCAAGTCGTGTACCCAACTCGAATGAATATCTCCGGTCAGCACGACTGGGTTATTCGGCTTGCGGTCTTTGATAAAGCCAAGGATTCGGTTGCGAGAAGCTACGTAGCCATCCCAAGCATCCAAGTTGAAAATTTCAGGCGTTCCGGCAACAAAGTCGTATTCCGCCATCATCACCTGCTGCGCGATGACATTCCAGCGAGTCTGCGACTTGGACAATCCTTGGAGTAGCCACTGCTCTTGCTCTCGACCCGTCATGGTGGCATCAGCAGCGAAAGCTTCAGCGCAACGGGGTTTAAATCCGTCGCCGCACGGCTGATCGCTGCGGTACTGACGGGTATCCAGCACATTGAACTCGGCTAAATCCCCAAAGGTCAAACGCCGATAAAGCCGCATATCCGCACCTTTTGGTAGGGCAGCAGCACGTAGCGGCATATGCTCGTAGTAAGCTTTGTAGGCGTTGGCTCTACGATTTACAAACGCCTGTGGACTTTGACCGTCTTCGGGTATCAAGTCAGCGTAGTCGTTTTCAACTTCGTGGTCGTCCCAAGTGACAATCCAGGGAAACGCCGCATGAGCCGCCTGTAGGTTTGGATCGGTTTTATACAGTGCGTGGCGGTTGCGGTAGTCGCTAAGGCTGACGATTTCCGGACTATTATGTTGACGTGGCCCAATGGGTAGCGGCCCGTATTCGTAGATGTAGTCTCCCAGGTGAACAACAAAGTTCAGGTTTTCCTCAGCTAAATGTTTATAGGCTGTGTAGTAGCCGTTTTGCCAATCTTGACAGGAGGCGAAGGCAAAGTTTAGCTGGTTGATGGGAGTCCCGAAGGCGGGTGCGGTGCGAGTCCTTCCAATGCGGCTGACTTCGTTACCTGCTTTAAACTGATACCAATACCAACGATCCGGCTGCAACCCCCCAACGACGACGCGAATCGAGTGACCGAGTTCGGGGGTAGCGATCGCAGTTCCCCGCAACACCACCTTACTCATGTTCTCGTCGGTGGCAATTTGCCACTGCACCGGGACATTCACAGATGGCATCCCGCCTCCATTTAACGGATCGGGAGCTAACCGCGTCCACAGCACAACGCTGTCTGGAAGCGGATCGCCGGAAGCTACGCCAAGAGTAAACGGGTAGCCGGAAAACCTCGGCTGGGCAACTACTCGGCTTGAAAATTGAGTAGCGATCGCTAGACCCGTCAATGCCCCACCACCAACCAACAACCCCCGCCGTCTCAACCGAGTTGATAACAAACGCTCGAAATCAAAGCCATCCATAGAATACCTTTGCTACTTTTTTGCTAGAGAACGGAAACTCAAAATTGCATAAAGGCATATATCGCCAAATGGCACTCAGATAAGAGCCTTGAAATAAATTTCAGGCTCAAAGCTTAAGTAAGCTAAAGCTTACTAGATCAGCCTTTCAACCCGTTTTAACGGGTTTTAGCTTTTAGCCCGTTCGCGTAGCGTTCCCGTTCCCCGTAGGGGTTCCCGAAGGGTAGGGTACTTTAGTTCAGGGCTTAAACCAGTGCCATTCATCTATCGCTTTTTATCAGTCCTTAAGTAGCAACCAACGTACAGACAAAATAAATCGCGCTACTATTGACAAACACAATGATTCATGCAACCTCAATGCTCGACCGCTGAAGTGTGGAACCTAGACGCGCTTTACAACTCCTCGATCCGGTAACTCGAAGGAAGCTGCTGTGCTGATGGGTGTGTTGGGGTCAGGTACGGTCGTTCTACCGGGCGCAGACTCAGGCAGCAGTCGGAAGTCAGTCCGCCAACGTTCGCGGTTGAGGTCGCAGCGAACGTAACCACGCTGCCGACCGTTGAAATACTTGACCCACGGACTTTCTGGCAGAGCCGCCTCAATGCGATCGCTAGCGCCGAAGCCAGAGGTGATTGAGGTACCCACGAATTCAGTACCCACGGTGGCAGAGTTGGGATTATTGAAATCCGCTTTCAGGTCGTTAACCCAGCTAGAGTGGGTGTCACCCGTGAGAACAACAGGATTAGATGGTTTGCGTTGTTGCAGGAAGTTGAGTATCCGCTTGCGGGGAGCCACATAGCCGTCCCAAGCATCGACGTTGAAAACATCCTCCTCACCTGCTGTCCAGTCGTGCTGGGCAAAGACGACCTGCTGGGCAAGAACATTCCAGCGCGACCGCGAGCGATCCAAACCCTGGAACAGCCACTGCTCTTGCTTTTGACCTGTCATTGTGGCGTTTGGATCGAAAGCTTCGGCACAGCGCGGCTTGATGCCGTCGCCACAAGGCTGATTGCTGCGATACTGACGGGTATCCAGTACATTGAACTCGACTAAATCCCCAAAGCTCAGACGGCGGTACAGCTGCATATCAATCCCCTTAGGCATGGAAGATTGGCGCAGTGGCATATGTTCGTAGTACACCTTGAAAGCATTGGCGCGTCGAGCCAGAAATGCTTGCCGTGACTGTTTTTCAGGGTCTTGCGGAATCTCGTCTGCCCAGTTGTTATCTACTTCGTGATCGTCCCAAGTAAAAGTCCACGGAAAGGCAGCGTGAGCGGCTTGTAAGTTTGGATCGGTTTTGTAAAGGGCATGGCGGTTGCGGTACTCTTCTACTGTCACCGGCTCCGGCCCATTGTGAGAACGGATTGCCTGCGGATTCGCTGCTCCCTCGTAGATGTAATCACCCAGATGCACAACGAGGTCGAGATCCTCTTGAGCCATGTGTTTATAGGCTGCGAAATAGCCAGCTTCCCAAAGCTGACACGAGGCGAACGCAAAGCGGAATCGATCGACGCGAGAACCGAGAGCTGGAGCCGTGCGAGTCCGTCCTATCTGACTAACTTCCGAACCCGCTTTGAACTGATACCAGTACCATTGGGCAGGTTGGAGTCCACCGATAACCACCCGAATCGAGTGACCGAGTTCTGGAGTAGCGATCGCCGTTCCCCGCAACACCACCTTAGTCATGTTCTCGTCCGTGGCAATTTGCCACTGCACCGGGACATTCACAGATGGCATCCCGCCTCCATTAAGCGGATCGGGAGCTAACCGCGTCCATAGCACAACGCTGTCTGGAAGCGGATCGCCGGAAGCTACACCAAGGCTGAAAGGATAACCGGAAAATCTCGGCTGGGCAACTACTCGGCTAGAAAATTGAGTGGCGATCGCTAGTCCAGTCAGACCACCCGCACCAATCATAAATCCTCGCCGTCCCTTTCGGGTTGATAGCAAGCGCTCAAAATCAAAATGATCCATAAACACCCCTCAAAATTGGTAATTGCTAATAATTTGTAGGTTGGGTTGAGGAACCTCACCCAACTTTTCGTGCTGGGTTTCTTTCCTCAGCCCAGCCTACTAACTCAAATTTGTTCTCTTTTCTCTTTGCTGCAACAAACATCCCATGCCAAAAATTGCCAATAGCGTTAAACCGTTATTCCTTGGTTCAGGAACCGATTTCGAGCTGTTTTGACGCGGATTAAAGCTAGTAGTATCAATGAGTAAAGGATTAGGGAAAGCATTTGCTATGTTTTCCCAACCCACAAACTTAAAGTTACTGCTGACATTCTCAAATTCTTGGTCTTCCTCATCAAAGAACAAGACTTCTGGATCGTTAGAACCATCTTGAGTGACGAACAAACCAAAGGGGAACTTTGACCCTAAAGGTACATTAATTACAGCAGCACCATCAGATTCTTGCACTGCATCAATATCCCCAAAAGCCCCTACACCAAAGCTACCCAGATAATCGTTACCGGCTGCACGGTTGTAAACAGCAAAGGTATTATCGCCTTGGCTAGAAGCCAGTAGATAACCTTTACCATCGCCGCCATAATATATAGTTAAACCCTCGACATCCGCCTCTAAATTGCTACCTTCTGGCTTAACTGCATCGATTAAAACGCCATTGCTGCTGCTGGATGGTTCGGCTGAAAACTTCCAAATGCCCCGATTTTCTTGACCTACGTAGAGATAGCCCAACCCATTATCTGCTACCATACCTTCTACTTGGGCATCTTCTAATTCTCCCCCTTCGGGAATGGGAAGAGTGAGCGATCGCACGCTCTTAGCACTCACTTTACCTGAGCCATTGTCAAATAGTTCTAGCTGAGCAACATTACCCGTTTCTCTCTGGGAGACAAAGACGTAATTTTTATTAGAAAATGGGCTTACATACGAGGTTAGACCGTAAGCAGTAGTGCTACCGTTCGATGATTCTCCTATTGGGGTAAAGATGGTTCCCAGATCAGGTGCAGCGACGTTTTCTAAAAGGCGAGTTATCGGGTCAATTTTGAAGATGGCGAGGGTGTCGTTGAGCCGGTCGGATGCGATCGCTAAGTCAACTGACTGACCGCCGAGATTGAACCCATACAACAAATCGACGTTATTGTATCGCACATCGCCGGGTAGTATAGATTGCAACAGCTTTCCGTCTAAGTCGTATACCCCCAGTCCCGCATTTTTGAGAGTTCCCAGAACCAAACTCAACGATGGATCGGTTGGGTGCAGCCAAATAGCCGGGTCATCTGCATCACCAGGCGGGTCTACAATCTCGTCTAGGACTTCCGGCGTTTCTACTATTGGACGCACCAAACTTACTGCCGCAGCCGCCCGTGTGTCCGATAATACACACAGAGCTGCTAAGCAGCTAGTTATGATAGGCGCGATCGCTCTCTCCCAATTGCCTTTCCCCATTGCTTCTCCTCATCAAGACGTACCCCTAAACTCAGCAATACATAGTGTTTTTACTGAGGGTTTTTCAGCTTGAGCGGTAACAATCCGTATATTTACGGATTGTTATCAACCTAAGCCTACGGTCAAGACATTAGGAGAAGGTTATCTGCGTGTAATGGGAGTAATAAGACGGGTCATCTTCACGAAAACTTCACAATCAAGCCGCCAATCCAGCACAATTATGAAGTTATAGCGATCGCGTCAATTCATTCAACGTATAATTAACAACAGTAGCTTCTAAGTAAAGAATGAAGCGTATAGCGGAAAGAGCGATCGCACTTGCAAAATCGAGTGTTGGTGTACGGTAATAGAACAGTAGTGTTTGAGTAAGCGATCGCGCTGTAGCATTGAAGATAACTAGAGAGCGATCGCGTTCTAAGGATGCAAGGGTTTTACTATTGAGTTGGCGAAGGCTTAGGCGAAGCCATAAGCTTTTTAGTTTGCACAGCTTTAGGCGAAGATGTAACCTTTTCCGGAACAGTTAATCTCTCTAAATTACGTTCAATACCAGTAATGCGCGTAGCATCAAAGGCAATGGGAATTTTATTTAATTCAGCCATTTTCTTGTCTACATAGTGAATAAAGCGACTCGTTTCTGTGGGACTAAACGCATCGGGTTTTTCCGGATCGCCACCAATAGTTCCACCAGTAGCTAAGTAGCTGCGTACCTCGTTTCTTAAAGAGATATGTTCCAAATATAAATCCCGACTTGCTGCGCTACTTTCATCATGCTTAAAAATTCCCGGCAAATCCCCGAAGTAAATTACAGCACTGGAAGTGACAATGAAGACATTTATTAAAGCATTATTAGCTTTCTCCCATCCCACTTTACTAATAAAAAACAAACAAATTCCAGCCACTAAAGCAGAAGCTGATGTCAGGGAAATTGACATATAGTAGTGCTTGTAGAAAAAGACCATCATCGCCGAATATCGATTAATTCGTGACTGAATTTCATTAAGTTGTTCGGCTAGTCTTGCTCTGTCAGATGCGCCGGGTTTTAAACCATTATCAACTGGGGTAAGTTCTTTTTGAGGACTTAGCCAATTATTTGCTGTTTTATCTGCATACCATTCCAGCGAAAAGTAACCAAGTCCAATTAGGGTTAGCAAACCGCTTGTAATTAAAAAATGTCCTAAAAGAGTTGGTTGTTGATTCGGTCTTCCCTTAAATGTCTTCCAGAAAAATTGGCGAAATCCGCTCCTATTTTGAGGGGGATTTATTGTGCTATTTTGAACAGGTGAGTTTGTCTCTACCTTGAGATTTTCGGAATTGTCTGCTAACGTCATTTTTTTTACCTTGTGGAATACAAAAAGTTTTAAAGAAGGGATGCGATCACATTCCTCTTGTTCTGCTACCGTACAAGAGATGCGATCGCGTTCCTACAAGTAGTTTTACTGCCGACCTTTCGTGCCTGAAACTGTTAAGCTGGCTGTTTCTTGACAACAGCTTTGAGCTGCTTTGGGTAAGAAGTCTAATATTTTAAACTTTAAACCCAACTTAACTTCACCCAAATAATGCCACCAACTGCTGCATAAAGTAGTCCCAAAATGATTAAGCCAAACTTGAAAATAGCAGACCATTTGGCAAGTTGAGGCAAAGTAGCCCTTACGGAACCAACCAGGATAATCGTGAGAGCAATATTTTCTACCATATCCAGCAACGCCGCCACCCATTGTCCCCACGCCAACCAAATTCCAACTGTTGCCAAAGGTAAAGAATAAGCTTGCAGTACGTTGGCTAGCCAGACACAGGCAAGGCCAATTGTTGTTGAATAAACAACCAGGAAGAGAAAGTCTAACCCCAGGCTAAAAGCAGCCCACATTTTATCTGTTTCTTTCCAAGATTTGATGACCTTAAGAGCATTGAGTTCAAACTGTACGATGTCGGGTTTTAGGGGAATCGCCGACAGCACAGCTGCTAAAAGTAGAGTCAATGCCAGCAAGGGCAAAAATACCTGCACGTAGTTATCAGCAGGAATAAACTGAAAGGGGTGTGACATTTTCTTCTCCAACGACACTTTGCTTATTTGTTTCTGATGTCAGGATTTTCACCAGGTCGTTCAGTTGCTCGTCAACTTCTTTGCAGTAAATTTCCACCCGATTTTTCAGCGCATCAAGTTTACCGGGATTAGCATTGAAAGCAGGGATACTGCTAGCTTCGTCGAGGAGGGGTTGGAAACGGAAATAGTTTTCCTTCCAGAGGATTTGTTGAGCAATGTAATCAGTTGCATCAGTAGAACCATCGAAAAGGATATCGATAATAGGTACACCCTTAAATGGACTTGCCCATTCAGCAGCACCCCATCCTCTTGCTTGTTCGATGCCAATTTTTCTAGCAATTGGCTGCCCCGTGCCGAAGGAAGCAACTACAATATCTTTTATCTCAACCCACTCGTATCCTTCAGGAATCCGTTTCTTCGGATTAGTTGGAGGATAGAGGTTCCAGTGCAAGCGTTCAGCGATCGCGCAAAGCGCCGGATCGTTAGCCACCACACCGCCATCAATTAATGGAATGCCTCCCTGCGAGGGAATTTCATAACCCTTTGCCTTGTAATATTCCAGAAAGTGCTTGTTCTTCATTTCATAGGCAGGAAAGGCTACGGGTGCAGCAGCCGAGGATCTACAAATCTCCCATACAGGTATTTTTCCTAGTAGAGGTTCAGTATTTTTGAACACTACAGCCTGTCGATTGTAGGTGTCATAACTCGTGATGATGGTTGGTTTCGGCAAGTCTTCAAAAAGAAGCTGTTCCCCAAACTGGTTCCTAAATACGTCTTTCAAAACAGTCTCCAATCCAGTGCCGTCATAAATCGGCTGGCTGAATCCATTAGTAATGCGCCCTACCATGCCTCTAATGACGTTCCAGAATTTAGGAAATATTTCAATCCCCCGATTCAGGTACAAATCTTTAATTTCAGTAGCACTAATTCCATTAGCTACACCGCAGGCGATGATACTGCCAGTGGAGGTTCCCGCGATCGCATCGAAGTAATCTCCTAGTCGCACCTTCCGGTTTGGTTCCCATTCTTGTAGCTTTTTTTCCAAGCACTCTAACAAAATTGCGGATACTAAACCACGGATACCGCCGCCATCCAGCGCAAGGATGCGATAAGGTTTGTTAGCTTTCATTTGTGTTCCTCTACTTTTGAATTAACTACTTAATCAGTCAAAAATCTTATTGGGTGCGTTGCTCGCAGGAGACGCTAAAAATACGTCAAGTTACAGGGGTTTGCCCTCTCACTGTTCTTGCCATTCAGTAGACTTCTTGCAAAAAGTCAACTAAAGCTGAATGGCACTGACTTAAGCCCTGAACTAAAGTTTGGGCTAAGAGCTAAAGTCAGTTGAAACTGACTGAAATACTGGGAGGGCAAAGGCTTTCAACCTGTTTTAACAGGTTTTAGCTTTAAGCCTGAGATTTATCTCAAGGCTCTTATGTCAGCGCCATTTAACTAAAGCTATGTTTCTGTAGGACTTATCACCCTTGTCTTTGAGATTTATGCAAAAAGTCTGGTGTTATGTTGACGGCTAGCGCGATCGCGTCTTGCGTTTTTGGGGATGCGATCGCACACTTCCTGAGTGCTTTTACTCAGGGAATAGTTCAGAAAACTCTTCTTCCGTGGGTTCTTTTTTGGGAACTTCGTTCCGTTCGTGACGCAACTCTGAAATCGCTTCGTAAACTTTCTGACGAGCGTGATTAATTCCACCTAGTGGCTCATGTTCGGGCAGAGAATGCCACGGAGTGTAGGACAGATGCTCGCAAAATCTTATCTGTTCATCGGAGTCGAAAGACTGAGCTGGAATCTCGATAGTGGCAACCTTATGAAAAGGCGACTTCCACTCGATAGTTGGATCTTCGATTGGCATCCGCTCAGCGTCAGTTTGGAACTGAACTAAAAAATCAAAAGAAGCGTGCTTTTTCTGCATCTTCAAATGCTCGACCATCGCTTCCCGCAGATAGTTCGGAGACTTAGAGGCTGGCCTGCCTGACTTATTTTTAGGAGAGGGTTTAACGGCAAACTTGATTGCTTGTGAACCGAGTTTGTATGGAGTCGTACTCCAATATTTAATCTCAAGCGGACTAACAACCTTATGACTTTGAATTGCTCTGGCAGTCATAAACTCATGCAAGCGCCATTGAAACGGATTCAATCCGGGAAAGAAAAACTTTAATGGTGACTTGCCTTGCGACTGTTCAACAGCTTTAAAGAACTCTGCAAAGTCTATAGCGTTCCGAATAAAGAAGACCGGGTGGTTGATCGTTACAAAATCCTGAGTCTTCTCTTGCTCTTCGTCTGGCACAAAGAGTTTAATCGCCATACCGCGAGCATCATCTTTAGTATCAGGCTGTTCGACATCTCCTGAAGCATTGGAGAAGCGAATACAAGCAGTAAAACGCTTACCTGGCTCTTTAAAAACGCCAAATCTCATTTCTTCTGGCAAGTTAGCTTCAACAATAAATTCTCCTCTCAGACAACCATGATGTTTAGCGTGTTGTCCGCGTGGAACTAGCGGTTGCTCGCGCAGACGTTCTTTGCTAATCCTGACAATTTCATCGATAGCCTTACCTTGCAGTGTATCTGCAAAATTTCCTGCTAGTTTCATTGTTTAATCTCCTAAAATACGATGAGGCGATCGCGTCTCTGCTACCTGTTGTGTAAAGTTTGTGTAAGGGATGCGATCGCTCTTGCCAGTTCCCGAAGTTAGGGGGGAGGCGATCGCACTCAATCCTAATGTTTCTGCTAACTCATAACGACACAGACCAGTTGTGCAGGAAGATTACTAGGCTTCAAGTTGAACAAAGTCCTCGCTTAAATCTAGGTTTTCTTCAGCACCGCAACCATTGGTACTGCCAAGTTCAGGAGTGTTGTCCCAATCAGTTTCAGGAAAATCGCCCCAATTTGCCTCTTCACTAGCGTCGCTATCGCCAAAATTGATTGCGAATGGAATTTGGCGATCGAAGTTTACGTCTAAAGTACCTGGTGTATAGCGATAATCTGGACTTTGCGAACTCTGCATGAGCCTCACAATTGCTCGATAAAACTCAAAGTAGCTGTCTGTAAAGGGCCCTTGGTTCCACACTTTAAGTAGTGCTTGAGTAAAATCTCCATGTTCGAGATTCTCTTGTGCTTCCTGGTTTTCTTGGCAAGCAGAGAGGAGAATTACACTAGCTCCAATTGCATCGCGATCGCCTGCACGACTCGATTTTTGTATCGTGCGGTAAAGCCCGTGATTGGCATAGTACGTCTTGTACTTAAGCTCCTGTGGCATCGCCCGGACTTTAGACAGTTCAGTTGTCCTCATTGTGCCCGACCATTCTGGACTAAACCCGGTGATAGAGTCAGTTGAGAATAAAGCTTTGTGGGGCGTTCTTGTCACGGAACCGCTATAACAACTATCAGAAATGACTAAAATGCGAACTCCTGGCTTGAACTGTGCAAATAAGGCGTTTAATTCATCGTCAAGCAATTCGCGATTGTATAACACCCAGGTTTCATCCAGCTTGTCTACCTCATCGTTATTGAAATCAGGTATCTGTCCTCCGTGACCAGCATAAGTCAGCAACAGGATATCTCCTGACTCCAGTTCTCTTCCCGCCTGAGCGATCGCATCTCTAACGCGGGTGCAAGTTGCTTGCTCGGTTAAGAGTAGTTGAGAGGCAAATCCTTGTTGGTCTGCGATCGTTTGCATTGCTCTCGCATCATTCTCAGCAGCATTCAGTTGCCCAGACCATCCTTGATAGTGATGTTCGTCAACGCGATTGATGCCAATGTGAATGGAAACACCTTTTGGTTGATGATTTCGCGATCTTCCGAGAGCAGGTGCCCTGCGCGTGCCAGGATACTGAATTTCTAACGGAATCTGCTTGACCCCCGCACTGCGAACCGCTACCATAACGTCGCGGAAGCGATCGAAGCTACGCTTGTTTTGAATGACAATGCAGCCTTGGCTTCCCGGCACATTAGCATCGAAATGAACGCCAAAATCGCCACGTTTAACTCCATTGGGACCTGTAACCATAAAAGGCGCAATGGGGAAAAACCAGCCGTTAACACCGGGTTTTTTTGGCATATAAATACCTGCGGTGTTGATGGTAAATCCGTTGACCTTCGGGATAGGTCCTCGACCGGGTTTCCAAAGATCGTCTGCACCTTGAGTTCCTGGCAATCCGCTAGTAGCCACAGCATCAAAAATTTGCTTGCCATTTGCATCAAACAAAAAGATGTGACCCGTCACCATCCGAGAGGTATTGGCAAGCTGCATTTTAAATAAAGCTCTGGCTGGTTTAACAGGTGCGCGGCTGCGTCCCCCATACTCTACCTTCAACGGCATCTTAGAAACGCCTGCTTTACGAGCGTTTTCCATCAAGGCACAGAAGCGATCGTAAGTGTTGGGGTTAATGATGCCAATTCCCCCACCCGTTCCGGGATTGCCAGCATCGTTGTATACACCAAAACCGCCGCGAGTGTCTCCAGTGCTGGGGTTTTCAAATATGTAAGGCAAAACTGGAAAAAATAACCCGTTGACTTCCCTCGATTCAATAGTTGTGCCTTCAGTAGAAAGTTCAATTCCTGCTAAATCTGGAATAGGTCCTTGAGCGCGTTTCCACAAATCATCTGCACTTTGATAACCCGGCAATCCACTCGTCGCTACTGCATCAAAGATTTGTTTGTTG
This sequence comes from Trichocoleus sp. FACHB-90, assembly GCF_014695505.1. NCBI lineage: Bacteria > Bacillati > Cyanobacteriota > Cyanophyceae > Leptolyngbyales > Trichocoleusaceae > Trichocoleus > Trichocoleus sp. FACHB-90. Next base: position 45,706 of record NZ_JACJOK010000052.1, on the reverse strand, counting down.
TTGGCATCAAACAGAAATAGATGACCCACCACTAAACCTGTGGTGTCTTCTAGCTGCATTCTGAAAAGTGCTTTTGTCGGCTTTTCGGTAGTGCTTGGAGGATTTAGAGGTGTAGGCAAAGTTTCCCCACCATAATTTAGCTTCCAAGCTTCTCCCCGTTCGCCTATGTCGGGTAGTCGCCATACAGAAGAGCCAGGATAGCGATCTAAGAACTTTTGTAGAGTTGCAGCAGTGGTAGGTCTTTCCGAGTCTGATTCAGAACCCCAAATAGGCAATATTGGTTTTTTTAGACCCAATTTTTTGTGAGCATCAGATGCTACTTTGACCTCCGCTTCATCGCTACCAAACCCCCATTTTTCAAAATACATTTGGGGCAATGCCAAGTCGCAAAGGTCGTCTAGCAGTCTCCAAGGAATCTCTGGATGGACACCTGGATGACCGAAGCTGGTGTAGCCTAATGTACCCGGTTGAACGTAGGGGCGAAGGGCTTGAATCAGCCTTTTAACGTCATCGTGCGTATTCCGATTTTTAACTTCTTCTTCTAAATCGAGAATGTAGCCATCAATGCCGCAGTCTAAAGCTTTACGCACGGCACTAACCTGCGCCTCAATATTCGGCGTTCCGTAGTGATAACCCCAGCCATAAACTTCAATTTTTGCTTGGTGAAACTTTTCAATCACTGCCTTTGAGCATTGATGCGCCCAGAACATGGGGCGACTTCTACCATCAAAAACTTTCAGGTAAACGCGCTGGCAATTCTGTTGCTTGAGGCGTGCTATGTAATCTGGACGGATTTTAGATAAATTCCAAATCCAAGCGCCGTGAGGATGTTGAGCCATGATTTTTTCCTAATTGCTGTAACTTGTGTAGCCAGTCAATACTTGCGGTCGTTTTCGGTGACGACAGCACCATGCGTTTGAAGCTGGTTATGTGCCGTCAGGGTAAGAGTTGTGCTGCGTCTTCGGGGGAAGCAGTGAAGCGCGATCGCATTGTTTCTGCCTAACCTGAACCGTTTCTATTAGAGCCTGCGTAAACTTGTAAGCATATTTGCCTACGTCTAAAGGCTTATGTCCAGCGAATTACGTAGTTTTACTGTCATTTGCTACTCCACCCGGACAAAATCAATCGGAGAAAATTTAAGAAAGATTAAGTGGCTTAGCTCCTAAAGTTTCGTTCTGTATCATCTTGTTTGACTAAGGTTTTTGTTTGTGCATAAGCCCAAGTTAAGCTTTCTGTACTAGGCTTGACAGTCGGAAAATGTCATAAAATTTGTCAGCTCAATGTCAGATAAATGTCATAAAGAGGACAGGATAAATACTGACAATTCGCTGACAAAAAGCCACAATAGACTTTTCAGAGAAAATTTCAAGCTTTTGCACGTAATCATTGAGCGGGTGTTTGAAGTCAGATACTTAGCTATCTCAATCGGGCAATGCAACTACTACCCGCTGTTTGTCGGATTAAAATCGCTCAAATTTACTTCTGAGGCAAGTTTTAATAAATGACTGTTGAAGAAGCGCTAGAAGTTGTAGAGAGCGTTCTAGCTCAAGGACGCTTAAACAAAGTTCAAGAAATTGTGTTTCGGCAATCTTGGGAAGGACAACCTTATGATGAGATTGCAAAAAGCTTTACTTATGACCCTGGTTATGTAAGAGATGCTGGTTCTAAATTGTGGAAGTTACTCTCAGAGGCATTTGGAGAGAGAGTGACAAAAAATAATTTTCAGTTAGTCTTGAAGCGGTATTCGCGCTGCGTCTTATCAAAGTTGCAGCAGATGCCAGAAGTGGTGTCTAATCCGATTGTTCCTTCAGTAGCGATCGCTCACAAACGTCAAGATTGGGGAGAGGCGGTTGACGTATCGCTTTTCTATGGACGCACAGAAGAACTCGCCACACTAGAACAGTGGATCGTGAGCGATCGCTGTCGCCTGGTGGCGTTGCTGGGTATGGGGGGAATTGGCAAAACCTCTCTATCTGTGAAGCTGGCAGAACAAATTCAGAATGAGTTTGATTATCTGATTTGGCGAAGTCTCCGCAATGCGCCACCCGTTCAAGACATTCTGGCAGACTTCATCAAATTCCTATCCAACCAACAAGAAACCGATCTACCAGAAACAGTAGATGGTAAAGTATCACGGCTGATTGAGTATTTACGCTCATCGCGCTGTCTGCTGGTACTGGATAATGTTGAGTCGATTTTGCGTGAGGGCGATCGCGCCGGACATTACCGAGAGGGATACGAAGGTTATGGGCAACTGCTAAGGTGTCTGGCAGAAACACCTCATCAAAGCTGCTTAGCGCTAACCAGTCGGGAAAAACCCAAAGGAATAGCATCCAAAGAAGGCAAAACATTGCCAGTTAGAGCTTTGCAATTACCTGGTTTACAAGAGGTAGATGGACAAAAAATATTTCAGACAAAAGGTTTATCTGGGTCAGAAGAACAATGTAAATTACTAATCGAACACTATCGAGGCAATCCATTAGCATTAAAAATAGTTGCTACAAGTATTCAAGAATTATTTGAAGGAAATATTACTCAGTTTTTAGAACAAGGCACGGTTGTTTTTGGTGATATTTGGGATTTACTTGATCAACAATTTGAACGCTTGTCTGCTTTAGAAAAGCAGATCATGTACTGGCTAGCAATCAATCGCGAGTGGGTTTCACTGCCAGAACTGCGAGAAGACATTGTACCACCTGTATCGCAGCGGCAACTATTAGCAGCACTAGAGTCCTTAAATGAGCGATCGCTCATTGAGAAAATCAGAGCAAGTTTTACGCAACAGCCTGCGGTCATGGAATATACGATCAACCGTTTAATTGAGCAGGTCTGCGAAGAAATTACAAACCAAAAAATAAAGTTATTCAACAGCTATGCTCTCATTAAGGCTCAGACCAAAGACTACATTAGAGAAGCTCAGTTACGCTTTATAGTTCAACCACTGCTAGATAGGTTGACGGCTATCTTTCGGTACGAAAACAAGATTAGAGATTGTTTATCTAAAATTTTATTCACACTGCGAGATAATTTGCCTATAGAACCAGGCTATGTAGGGGGAAATCTTCTCAATCTGCTTTGTCAACTACAGACAGATTTAAGTGGTTATGATTTTTCCAATCTAACTGTTTGGCAAGCTTATCTCAGAAATGTAAATTTACGTCATGTTAATTTCCAGAATGCCGATCTAGCTAAATCGGTTTTTACTGAAACCTTCGGCAGTATTTTGTCAGTAGCATTTAGCCCCGACGGAAAACTTTTAGCTACAGCAGGTGATGGAGGCGAGATTCGCTTGTGGCAAGTTGCCGAGATGACACCAATAATGACCTTTAAAAGACACATCCGTTGGGTACTGTCAATCGCTTTCAGTCCCGATGGTACGACGCTTGCTAGTAGTAGTGACGACCGAAGCGTAAAGCTATGGGATGTCCGTGATGGTAACTGCCTGAAAACTTTTCAGGGGTCTACCAGTTGGGTATACTCAATCGCTTATAGCCCGGATGGTCGAATCTTAGCGGGTGTCAGCGATGACCGGACGGTGAAGTTATGGGATGTCCAGACAGGTCAAGTTTTGAGGACTTTGCAAGGACACACTGGTCAAGTAATGTCAGTTGCTTTCAGTCCGGATGGTAAGACGCTTGCCAGTGGCAGTAACGACTGCACGATAAAGTTATGGGATGTCAGTACGGGTCATCTCAAGACCTTGCAGGGACATAGTGATTTGATAGAATCAATTGCTTTCAGTCCGGATGGTCACAGCATAGCCAGTGGTAGTTATGACTGCACGGTAAAGTTGTGGGATATTAGTACGGGTCAGCTTCTTTTAACTTTGCAAGGACATACTTATTTTGTAGTGTCCATTGCTTTTAGTCCGGATGGTTACAGCATAGCCAGTAGCAGTTACGATCAAACAGTGAAGTTGTGGGATGTCAGTACGGGTCGCTGCGTCAGAACTTTGCAAGGTCACGCGAGTCAGGTTTGGTCAGTTGCTTTTAGTCCTGAAGGTAAGACTCTAGCTAGTGGGAGTGGTGACCGTACTGTAAAACTATGGGATGCTGCTACTGGGCAATGCTTGAGAACCTTACGGGGATACACAAATCGAGTGCGATCGCTGACATTTGATTCTCAAGGTAAGACCCTGGCTAGTGGAAGTGGTGACTGTAGTGTGAGATTGTGGGATGTCGCAACAGGTCGCTGCATAAAAACATTGCATGGTAACACTTGTTTTGTAATGTCAGTTGCTTATAGCCCAGATGATCGAACTTTAGCTGTTGGCAGCGAAACAATCAGGTTATGGGATGTCAGTACGGGGCAGTGCCTGAAAACATTTCAGGGGCATACTAACTGGGTTTGGTCAGTCGCTTTCGATTCTCAAGGTAATACTTTAGCTAGTGGTAGTGGTGATCGCACTGTCAGGTTATGGGATGTCAGTACCGGGAAGTGTCTGAAAATATTTCAGGGGCATACCAACTGGGTTTGGTCGGTCGCCTTGAGTCCGATCGCCCCTTCCCAAAGCGGGTTAGGAGGGATCTTGGCGAGTGGTAGTGGTGACTATACCGTGAGGTTATGGGATATCCATACAGGACAATGCTGGAAAACTTTGCAGGGGCATAGTAATGGAGTTTGGTCAGTTGCCTTTACCCCGGATGGTCAAATTCTAGCTAGTGGCAGTGATGACTATACCGTGAAATTGTGGGATGTAAGTACAGGTGAGTGCCTGAAAACTTTACAGGGACATACCAATGGGGTTTGGTCAGTTGCCTTTAGCCCGGATGGTCAAATTCTAGCAAGCGCCAGTGATGACTACACAGTCAGATTGTGGGATGTCAGTACAGGTGAATGCCTGAAAATATGCCAAGGACATAGCGATCGCGTTTGGTCTGTTATTTTCAGTCCTCAAGGCAATAACTTGGCAAGTGGTGGTCACGATGAAACGATCAAGCTTTGGGATGTCGAGACTGGAGAGTGTATAAAAACGTTTAGAAGTGAAAGACCTTATGAGGGTTTGAACATTAGTGGTGTCACTGGTTTAACTGAAGCTCAAAAAGACACGTTAAAAGGGTTAGGGGCAGTCAATTTGGAATAATCTTCGACTTCAAATCGCATAATTACGCGATCGCCTCCTCCCGTAATTATGCGATCGCATCTTCCTATATTTAACTTTTACGCCGTTACTGCCTCGTCTTCAGCTTCATCTCTGACTTTGAAATACCAGTAAAGGTTAGCAACAGCTAAATTTGAGGCTTTCTGTAAATTTGAGCTGACTAAAGTTTTATAACCTGCGATCGCAGCTTGCTGACTAATATAAGATTCTGGCTCTCGACGTAGTTCAGGCTGCATCATAAATTGAAGCTGATTGCGTAGAGATTGAGGATGAGACTTTTGCTTTAAATTTTCATAGAGTAATTCTTCTGGAGGTACTGCCAAAGCAGTTGTATCTGTACTAACTATGACTTGTGAATTGCTAAAATCAGCACTTTGGAGTAATTTTAGTTCTGAAGGTGGGAGGCTTTGCATCCAATCAACTTGATTTTGCCAAGATTCTAGTACAGCCAGATCGTGATCGTGAAGGCGGGTGATTTCAGGAAAGAGAAAATCAAGCTCATCCTCTGTTTCACAGTTATTAATAACATTCAGAGAATCTTGACGGATTTTGTCTTGGAGGTGAGATAGGCGATCTCTTACAGCAGAAGGCTCATTCTGCACTTGATAAGTTGTAATAATTGCCTGTTCAATTGCCCAAGCACATTCCATCCTGCGGAGCTGTCCAGCGGAACACGTTGCTTCCAACAGCTCACGGTTGTCATAATCAGCTAAAGCCTGAAATAACATTCCCCTAGCACCATCAATTTCAGCATTTCTGCGGTTCGCGTCTTGTATTTGCATTGCAGAGCGAAGACGCTGAATCGCCTGAGTAAATAGGCCGTAAGCTCGAATTAAAATTGTGCGATGGTTCCTGAATTCAACATCCTGAGCAACCTGCTCAATCAATTCTTTAATTTCTGCACCTTGGTCTTTTAAAGCTTGTTTTAAGTCAATAAAACCTTCTTTGACTTCCAGCCTTAGCTGCCCTACTTCTTTTCTCAGTTTCATTGTCTGGTGCAGGTTCACTGCTGCCAATGCCCCCACAGCTACAGTTCCAACCCCAATAAAGGCTGTAGTTGCTTGCAGCACTCCTAAGCTTGTCTGGATACTTTGCAGTCCAGCTTGGACAGCTTGAAATCCCATGTGTGTTTGATACATCTGCGCCCCACTTGTAACCAACTGTAAAGGGCTTACAAGCGTCGATAGAGGACTATTTTGGGCTACAGCACCGATGGCATGAGCGACAAATTGCCCAGTAGCTGCATCTCTAGCCATGCTTATTGGGACTCCTGCTGATGTAAAGACTGGCACATATTTACCAGCCTCAATAGCAGCCTGAATTGCAGGAGCAAATTGAAAATACATATTTCTACGTTGTTATTAGTTAATGTTTTCGAGCCTAGCTTGTCTTACTCAGCGAAGATAACCGTATTTCCACGGAGTTAGTTTCTGCTGAATCTGGGAATACTAGAGTACAAATACGCTATAGGCTCACAGACTTTATGGATATTTCACTGGTTAGCTCTGAGGCGGTTGATCTGTTGTCGCGGATTACTGGGCAAAAGCTGCGTAAACAGGATCTGACTCCTCCGGTGATATTTTTGGCAGCCTTGATAACCGTTCTGTTGGGAGTGATGCTTTTAGATGGCGCAGTCACAGATGAGGAAAAGCGGCGCTGGCAGCAAACCATCAATCGTTTTATTCCCTCCGAGGATGCGCGTCAGTTATCACAACTGATGAGTAAGGGAGTCCGACAGAATCAAGTTTATAAAAAACTGAATGAGTTGCTAATCCTAACGGCTCCGTTTTCAGAATCAGAAAGACTGTTGTTGATTGGCTTTGGCTATGAAATGTCAGCAGCAGATGGGGATATGGACGCCCGTGAGAAGAAGTATTTAGAAGTAATTGCCAATCGGTTAGAAATTAACCCACAACACTTGGCGGTTTTAGAAGCTGGATTCAGTCATCAAGGCACTGTGGAACCAGCAGCTTTGGAGGAGGTGCAGTCTTTACTCGATCCCGCTCGCTTCCATGCGCTTGATGCAGTATTTATCAAGGCTGCTAGTGATCTGTTAGCGGTTCTACCTGCTAAACCTAAACAGCAAGCCAAGCAACAACAGCGCCTAAACTTGTCCTATGAGGAGCTACAGCGGTTTCAAGGGTATCGGAAACAGTTAGAAACTGCTTCTAAGCAACTTGCCGAGATTATCCAAGAAGGCACGAATCAGGGTGTACTGCCTAACAATCTAGTAGAACAAGTAGAGCAAGCGTCTCAGAAATTGAGTTCTCAGCGCTTCCGAGTGGCAGTTGTAGGAGAGTTTAGCCAAGGAAAATCAACATTGTTGAATGCTCTACTAGGTGAAGAAATTCAACCAGTGAGAGAGATTCCCTGTAGCGGCACGGTGACAGTTCTCAGATATGGAGAGCAAAAACGAGTAATTTGTCGTTACAAAGATAAACGAGAGGAAGAAATTCCATTTGAACAGTACAAAATAAAGGCAGCAATTTCAGAAGAAGCCGCATTGGATTGTGTCAGTGATGAATTAGCTCGTTCTGATATTGAAGAGATTATTTTTGAACATCCCGATTTAGAGTTATGCCGAAGTGGTGTCGAAATAGTGGATTCTCCAGGATTAAATGAACATCCTGACCGAACTGCGATTACTCAACAACTACTCAAAGATACAGATGCCGCGATTTTCCTAATCAATGCCTCACGTCCTCTAACTCAAGGAGAACGCGACTTGATCCAAGATTTGAAGACTCAACTGAACGGTGGGAAGGCAGATGAGGCTGCCAACAATCTGTTTGTAGTTGTGAATTTTATGGATCTGTTGCGTAGTGAAAATGGTCGGCAGCAAGTTCGACAGCGGATTGAAAGGTTTGTTCAGGGTCAAAATCCTATCGTAGCAGGTGAAAACCGCGTTCATTTCATTTCGGCTCAAGCGACGCTAGATGCAATTTTTGCGGGAACTGAGGATGATTATCTGAAAGCGTTTCAGAATTTTACCGGGTCTATCGAGAAGTTTTTAACAACTGAGCGTGGATTGATAAAACTTCAGCAATCGACAACCGGGCTTAATCGGATTATTCACTCTTGCTGCGATGAGATAAATCAATTTGAGGAAATTTTAAATGGGAAATTAAAAATTTTTGAAGAAGATAAGCAAAAACTTTTAGAACAAATGGGTGAATCTAGCGGTCGTGATGTCAAAATTCAGCTTTTAGCAGCTCAATTGGTAGAGGAAGCAACTGATGAAGCTATTGATTCTTATAATGAATGGTGTGAAGAATTAGGTGATATCATGGCTGAGAACAGTGAAGGCTGGACTTCTAACCATAATCAGAAAAAGAAACTGTTTCAGGACTATGCCAAGCAGTTCTCCGCAGATATATCCAAGGAATTTAAAACTTGGGTAGATGAGAGTATAAAAGCTTCTATTTTACCATCGCACATAGAAGTATTGAACACGGAAATACGTAAACAGATAGAAGCAATTCACGAAAGTATCCAAAGCTTTGATTTAAAAATTGGCTCTAACCTAAGTGACCAGTTTGACCTCTCGCTTTCCGCTGCTGGAGTCAAGATGAACCTTGCTTCATCAAGTAACTTGGATGATGATACAAAGGGAATTGGTTTATTTGGCAGTTTAGGTACAGGTGGGGCAGTAGCTGGGGCGTTACTGGCATTTACAGGTCTTGGTCTTGTTCCAATAGCCATAGCTGGAGGGGCGGCAGCTGTTGCCGGGTGGTTATTCGGTGAAGATGAAGAAGAACTTGAACAGCAAATAAAGCAAGAAGTTTATGAACAAGGTTTTGACAAATTCAATGAATCGGTGCAGGAAGTTTTTGGCAAGGTTAGCGAATACATTGCCTCAGTTTTATACGAACGTTCAGAAGCAGCAACAGAAGTAATTGAGCAAGCAATCTCCTTATCTGAAAATTTGTTAGGGCAGCAGGAGAAAGCTCATACAGAAACACTGGAACAACCTCAAGCTGAAAAAGCTTTTCTCTCTAAGAAGCGTCAGGAACTTGAGCAGGTACAAAAGAATATTGAAGCAATCCTTCCTTGCTAACAAGTTAACAAAGTGGAGAGAAAAGCAACACCCTATTTAACATCTGTTGTTAAATATGTTGTAGCGAGAAATAAGGTTAACAGGAAAGGGAGTAAGTGGAGCGATCGCATTCTCCTCAATCTCAGAGTGCGATCGCTCGTTTTTTCAGATATGCGATCGCAGATCATCTTGGGAGGATGGGCGGTTAAGTTATTACCAAATGGCAAAATTGCTAGAGAATAGTAAAACTCCATCATCAGATTTAATAAACGCACTGCAATCTTTATCTCGGCGCTGCTTGATAGAACAACAAGGAAGTTTTTACACTCTTCCACCTGTACTGAAGCAATATGCGATCGCAAAGAATTATCCCAAGAATACTGAACCGTCAAATTAACTTTGCTCGGTAGTCCCTGTCTATCTTTATACTAGAGAAAGGCTACTCATTTTTAGTGGAGCATTACTCCCATGACATTACAAGTTTCAGAAGCAATAACAACTGTTAAAGAACAGCGATTTACTTTACCAGGTTATTATAGTTGGGAGCAATTTGAGGCGATAGAATCATTAATCGCAGATGCGCCTGGTTTGCGAATTACTTATTTAGATGGCTGTGTGGAGTTTATGACAACTGGTGAACCGCATGAGATTTTCAAAAAAATGCTAGCTATTCTGCTAGAAGCTTACTTCTTTGAACAGGGTATTAAATTTGTTCCAGTTGGCAATGCAACTCGCCGGGACAAGAGCAAAAATGTCTCATTTGAGCCGGATGAATCTTACTATTTAGGGGAGAAAAAAGAACATCCAGATTTGGCAATTGAAGTCACTATTACCAGCGGCGGCATAGATAAACTAGAAAAGTATAAGCGGTTGAAAATTGCTGAAGTCTGGTTTTGGGAAAATAATCAGCTTGTGCTTTATCGACTGCGCGAACATAATTATGAGCAAACTTCCAGAAGTGAATTTTTGCCAGATTTAGATATTGCTTTGCTAGTGCGCTGCGTGCAAATCCCTGATATTTTGGCAGCGAGGACTGAGTTTATTAACGGTATGCGACAAATCGGTTGAAAGATATTTTACAGCAACAGTGCGATCGCTTATCCGCACTGAAAAAACAAGTCCTCTCCTTGTTGACTAAAGAAAGCGATGCACTCAACCTAGAAGAGTTGCTAGAAAATAGTAGAATCCCAGCCTCAGATTTAATAAACGCGCTGCAATTTTGATCTAAAATCTAGACCTTAACCTTCCAACAGTATCTTGCCAATCGCCACAGGTTAGTTAACGCACAACTTGCCGCATATAATTTGCCCAAGCTTGGGCAGCTTGTCCGCTACTTCCCCGCGTTGGCGAGTTGTCGTCATTTCCCAGCCAGACACCCGTGACTAAATCGCGACTGGGAACGTAGCCGATAAACAACAAATCAACGCCGCTGTTAGTTGTCCCCGTCTTCCCCGCTTCATTTCCCAGTCCGATAGACGCAGCGCGTCCCGTACCGCTTCGTACCACGCTCCGCAGCATAACATTCATAGTATCTGCAATTCCCTGTGGTAGCACTCGCTTAGTTGCCCCGGTTTCCTCCTCGAAAGAGTAAATTACTCGGCAGGTTTGCGGATTTTTGAAATCGGTACAATCACTGCTGTCGAGAATCCGCTTAATCGCGTGGGCGCGGTTCCAGACACCGTTATTTTCTATAGCGGCGAAAGCCCCGGTCATTTCTAAGAGTGTGGTTTCGCTTTGTCCGAGAACCAAGCCAGGGACGGGATTCAGGGGTGTGGTGATGCCGAGACGTTGCGCCATCTCTACAACTCTATTTAAACCGACATCCTGGGCAACTCGCAGAGCGACCACATTCTCCGATTGGGCCATTCCCGTATACATATCCGTCCCGCTACCCCCAACTCTTTCGCACGCCCGAAAGCGTTGATTCTGCCAGACTAGCGGGGCGCAGGAATAAAATTTTCCCGGCGAGTTACCTTGTTCCAGTGCTGAGGCGTAGGCAAAAACTTTGAAAGTCGAACCAGGTTGGCGCTTTGCCTGAGTAGCGCGATTGAATTGACTTTTTTCGTAATCTGTGCCACCGACCAAAGCGCGAATTGCTCCGGTGCTGGAGTCAAGGGTAACAATTGCTCCTTGAGAGAAGCCGTAGCTGGAACCGCTGGTGTTAACTGAATTGCGGAGGGAGGTTTCTGCCTTCTGCTGAGTTTCCAGATCCAGATTAGTTTCGACAATAAAGTTGCCTTCCTTGGCCAACTGTTCGCCCAACAAAGTGCGGAGTTCAGTAAAAACGTAGCTGTAGAAATAAGGTGCCTTAATGTTTGCCAAAGCTTCTCTAGCTTCCGGACTAACTTCAATACGCGATCGCCTTGCCCGTTGTCCTTCCTCTGCACTAATTCGACCTTGGGAAACCATGCGGGTAATAATGCGATCGCGCAGTCCCACCGCCGTCTTATAATCCCGAATCGGATTGTAACTATTTGGTGCTGGCAAAATCGCCACTAGCGTCGCCGCTTCGGAAATATCTAAATCTCTAGCAGATTTGTCAAAGTAGAACTGCGCCGCATCTTCAAAACCTGAAGCACCTATGCCCAGATAGATGCGGTTCATGTAATTGCGTAAGATTTCGTCCTTACTGTAGAAAGTTTCTAACTTTAGGGCAACTATCGCTTCCCGGATTTTCCGCCCCGCGCTGTCTTCCGTTCCCACATAGTCGCGATACAAACTCCGCGCCAACTGCTGCGTCAGCGTACTTCCGCCTTGTCGAATTCCGCCTCCCTTAACATTCGTCACCACAGCCCGCAATGTCCCAATCGGATCGACCCCAAAGTGCCAATGATAGCGGCTGTCTTCCGATGCCAGCACCGCAGCGGGCAAATATTTGGAAAAGTCAGATAATCGTCGCAGTTCCCTGTGAGCCTCAGTCCGGGGACGCTGTAACGGTGTCCCCTCATCAGAATTAACTATTACTGGCCCCTGAACGGCTACTGGCAAAGGTCGAACTGGGATATTTCGCCACTCATAGAGTATCAACAAGGCGATTAAACTGACCAGCGCCCCTGCACCGTAAAGGCCGTAGCGAAATGCCAGAACGTACAAAGGCGGGGGATTGTGATACTGAAGCCTGACTGCATCAGCCAATTCTGGGGGGCCAAGGGTGAGGATATCGCCGTGACGGAGTTCTAGAGATTGGAGTCGCCGCCTACCCCGATAGATGCCATTGGTGGAGTTTTCATCTTTGATGATGAAGGATTTCTGGTGCTTGGGATCTCTGGAGACAGACAAATGAACTTGACTGACGACTGGGTTGCGGATGACAATATCGCAAGATTTAGAACTGCGTCCTAGAAGATAGCGATCGCCCAACATTGGATAAATTTCGGCCTTCGCAGCACCTGCATCCTGTACCCAAAGTTCCGGCACTTTGGCATTCGGCTTCAGCGCCAGGGCATTAAAATTAACTTTGGCTTGAATTGTCTGTATAGCCTGGGTAACTTGTCCCAGAATGGTTTTAGGCGGCTGTTGGGGTGAGGTCATGTCAGTCAAGCAATTGTCAGCGAGAGGCTTTTATTGAACATTCTACTCGCAAGCTCAAGGTAGCGTTTTGAAAAGACCAAAGGCTCTCATGCAAAAGAAATAAATACCTCGTCGTCCACAAACTGGAAGCCTTGATGCTCCACAAACTCAGCCTAAAAACTCTTGATTTTGGGTTAGCCAAGGTAGGCGGACTTTATTTTTGTAGCCGCCACTTCTAGTCATCGAGACAAGGTGCAAATGAGTTTACCGACTTCTGCCCGATGAATCTGATTCCGGACGGAAACTGGCAATTAACAAACATACAATGCCTATATTAATAAATACATCTGCCAGATTAAATACTGGGAAGTGAATCAACCGGAAATCCAGAAAATCTACCACACTACCAGATACAAATCGGTCAATGCCATTACCCAACGCTCCTCCCAAGATAAAACCATAGCCGAATTGCTCTAAGGTGTCGCGATTTGGGCCAAACAAAGCGAACGCCATCAAGCCTAAACTCACCGCCAAAGATAGCCAGCGCAACCAAACTCCCCCCTGAAACAAGCTAAAAGCTGCCCCAGTGTTCGTAACATACGTGAAGTGGAACACATTAGGCAACAAAGCCCAGGTTTCCCTATACTCAAAATTTTGCACTACCCAATACTTAGTCAACCGATCCAGAATCAGACTGACGAGTCCAGCAAGCCAAAATAGGTAATTTTTAAAAGGCATGGCAATTCTAGTGTTAATGGCTAACGTCAGACTGGCTAATTGTTTAACCATTAGCAACTGACAACTGACAACAAATTAACAGCTTTTTTAATAAAGCATCAGCTGACGTAAGAAAAAAGCCAAGACTGTAACTGCACAGACAATCACCATTTGTGCTGGTACGGGATAGACAGAGTACATCAAAGCTTCTTTCCATAAGGGGAGCGATCCTGCCCCCAAGCTCAACGAGTGGGTGAGAATAAGGTAGGTCAAACCTGTGATATGGATAACCAGTAAGCCGCAGATACAGCTAAATGCCAAAGACTCCAATCGTTGCGGTGCTTTAAAAGCTAACAAGCCACAAACCCAAGCACCAGGAATAAAGCCTAGTAAGTAGCCAAAGGTAGGCTGTGTCAGGTAGTCGATACCGCCGCCTTGGGAAAAGATGGGAAACCAGGGGGTTAAGCCCAAGGCTAGGTAGGCAATTTGGGAAATAGCACCAGCATTCTTACCTCCCATACAGCCTACCAACAGAACTGCACCAATCTGATAGGTTATGCCCAGCGACTGAGCTTGAACTCCTTGCTGAGTCCAATTCCAGGGAACGTTGGTGATATACGCTTCCAGAAAGGTGCCACCAATTGTTAGAAGTAAGCCAATTAAGGCCCAAAGTAGTTCAGTGGGTGCAAACACGCAACGATTTTGGATTTTGAAGCGATTTTTGGGGAGATTGATTCTTCCCAAAATATCGCGTGATTTTGAAGTGAGAAATTGAGGACTTAGTTAGAAGATACTTTCTCTTGTTCTTCTGCACTCAGATACTCAGCACTGAGTGCTATATTCGCCGGGGATGGGCGCTTCGCCGCCAGCTAGTCCCAAAGATTCGAGCATAGCATGGTCTTGCTCTGGCGGTTGTCCGAGGGTGGTGAGGTAGTGTCCAATCAGCATGGCGTTCATTCCAGCTTGGAAGCCCAAGGCTTGGAGTTCTCCCATTACTGCTTCGCGCCCTCCAGCGTAGCGCAGAATTTGCTGGGGCAAGATGAGGCGGAAGATAGCGATCGCTTTCAATGCTTCATAAACATCTAGTTTCGGGCGATCGTCTAAAGGTGTTCCTGGTCTTGGAGTGAGCAAGTTCAATGGCACTGATTCTACTTCCAATTCCCGCAACGCCAAAGCCAAATCTACTCTGTCTTCCCAAGATTCGCCTAATCCCATTATCCCGCCTGTGCAGGCTTGAATCCCGGCGGCTTTGATATTTTTAATAGTTTCAACGCGATCGCGCCATGTGTGCGTCGTCACTATCTCTGGGAAAAACTTTTCCGATGCTTCTAAGTTATGGTTGTATCGCGTTACACCTGCCTCTTTTAACTCTTGAGCTTGTTCTGGTGTCACTTCGCCCAAAGCACAGCACGGTTTTATATTGGTTTCGGCGATAATTCGGCGTACCGTTTCCAAAATTTCTTCAAATTCTGCCGATTTCGGACTGTTGTATTTTATACCTCGCCCTTGGGAAACTAAGCAAAATCGCTTTGCTCCTGCTGCTTCGGCTGACTTAGCTTGAGCCAGAATCTCCTCAGTAGATTTCAGACCATAAATAGGTGAATCTTTACCTGGGTGATGAGCAGACTGGGCGCAGAAACCGCAATTTTCCGAACAACTGCCAGATTTTATATTGACAATACTGCACAAATCTACTGTGTTGCCGCAACAAGCTTGACGTACTTTATCTGCGGCTTCGCAGAGTAGCAAAATATTTTCTTGACCTTCAATTTGGGTGAGTGCGATCGCTTCCTCTTTCCCAATTCTCTTTCCTGCAATAATCGCAACACTCAGGTTGTGCAGCCATTGCCGCAGTGACTCCTGTTCCTGGCTCTGAATATCCGCGTTCGACACTGGTGCTTGAACCACGTTCTGCCCCTTTTGATCGCATCTACTGAAACTTTGGCATTTTATCACTCTAGTTGCAGAAAACAAGCAAGCTATCTTAACCTAATCTTTACAATTAAGCGATAGGCTACAAGGAAAATGCCCGTGCCAAAGCAGAAGTTGAACTAAATTGTTCAGCAAGATGGCTGAATAAAATCCGGCCGTTAAATATTACATTTACTACAGTTACCAGAGGAAAACAATATCGTGGCTTCTGTGACAGACCATCCGCAGGTAATCGTTAAACCGCGCTCTAACGCAGAGCGAAAACTGGATCTGGGGTTTATTTGGCTGACTCGAATTTTTGCGATCGCAGTTGCTGGCACCTTGATTTGGATAACAATCCAAGTTGCAATTCAGGCACTCCCTGCAATAAGACAATACGGGCTAGGCTTTATATTCTCCACCACTTGGGACCCCGTTCGCAATGAGTACGGAGCGCTTCCGCAACTTGTCGGGACAGTATTTAGCTCTCTGATTGCGCTGCTCATTGCTGTACCGGTGGGTCTTGGCGTGGCGATCTTTTTGAGCGAAGATTATTTACCGCCACGGATTCAGATGATATTAGTTTTCTTGGTAGAACTGCTAGCGGCGATTCCCAGTGTAGTGTACGGTTTATGGGGAATTTTCGTTTTGATTCCGCTGTTGAAACCACTGGGAGAGGCGCTCAATGCTAACTTGGGCTGGCTGCCAATTTTTAGTACGCCGCTGCGCGGGCCAGGACTGCTACCAGCATCAATCGTCTTATCAATCATGGTTTTACCAACGATAGCAGCTCTTTCCCGCGATGCCTTGATATCTTTACACAGCGATTTGCGTCAGGCGGCAGTGGGACTAGGAGCGACGCGCTGGGAAACAATTCTCAAGGTGTTACTACCATCAGCCGTTTCTGGAATTGTGGGTGCAGTCATGCTGGCACTGGGTAGAGCTTTGGGAGAAACTATGGCTGTCACCATGTTGATTGGAAATTCTAATAATATCAGTCCTTCAGTTTTGGCTCCCTCTAATACAATTGCTTCCCTATTAGCTAACCAATTTGCTGAGGCAAGCGGTCTGCAAGTTTCAGCTCTAATGTATGCAGCTTTACTGCTGTTTATACTGACCCTTTTAGTGAATGTTTTGGCTCAGTTACTGGTGAGTCGGGTGCAGCGAATTTAATGATTTCATGATTGTGTCAATACCCTGATAAAGTTCCCAATCCCCAGTCCCCAATCCCCAGCCCCCATTATGTCTAAATTAGAGGATAAACCTGTTTCCGGATTTCCTAGCAGAACCTTAAAGCGATCGCCTACCTCACCCCGGACGCTGTTCGGAATCGTGATGACGGGGTTAACGTTCCTTTGTGCAGTGCTTGCCATTGTGCCTTTAGTGGCTGTCCTTGGCTATGTAATCGTTCAAGGTATTAGCCAACTTAATACCAATGCGTTTACAGAACTACCACCGCCTCCATTAGTAGAGGGCGGCGGCTTTGGTAATGCCATCCTGGGAACCTTAATTATGGTGGGAATTGGTGCATTAATCAGCATTCCCTTTGGCGTGATGGCGGCAATTTATTTGTCAGAATTTAGCGGTGGCAAAATTGCCTATTGGATTCGTTTTGCTACCAACGTCCTTAGCGGTGTTCCCTCGATTATTGTGGGCGTTTTTGCTTATGTTACTGTCGTCTTGACTACTGGAACATATTCTGCATGGGCGGGAGGATTTGCTTTATCAATTTTGATGTTGCCGATTGTAGTGCGGGCAACAGAAGAAGCGCTGAGACTGGTGCCGCAAGAAGTTAGACAAGCGGCGGTAGGATTGGGAGCAAGTAATTTTCAAGCGGTTTCGCGGGTGGTGTTGCCAGCTGCTTTACCTGCAATTGTCACCGGAACAACTCTAGCGATCGCGCGTGCTGCTGGGGAAACTGCACCACTGTTATTTACCGCTTTATTTACCCAGTTTTGGCCTAACTGGAATAATCGCTTACTTGAGCCCACAGCCTCGCTGGCAGTTTTAGTTTACAACTTCGCTACGACTCCCTTTAAAAATCAGCAAGAATTCGCATGGGCGGCTTCTTTCATCCTGGTGATGATGGTTCTGCTTACCAGCATTATCTCCCGTCTGGCAACGGCTCGCCGCGTCTATTGATCGACGAGTATTGAGAAATGTGTCGCTATGATACTGTTAAATTTAGCAAAAAAGATAACAATGGATACAATGCCAGGTTTAACAGTATGCTGGGCGATATTGAGTGAAATTTTTTTATTGCCATAAACCATAAGTTTTTGCGCTTCTGTTAAACCCAAAACCTAAGAGTTTTTATGTTGTCCAATCCCCAAACAAAAAATCAAACAGATACGGTTTTAAAGACGGAAAAACTGAATGTATACTACGGGAATTTTTTAGCGCTGAAGGAAATCAGTCTAGATATTCCCAAAAACCGAGTTACAGCATTTATTGGGCCTTCAGGTTGTGGCAAAAGTACGTTGCTCCGGTGCTACAATCGCCTCAACGATTTAATTAAAATTTTTCGAGCCGAAGGCAAAGTTTATTACAACAATCAAGACCTCTACGCTCCGGATATTGACCCAGTAGAGGTACGGCGGCGGATTGGCATGGTGTTCCAAAGACCAAACCCCTTCCCCAAGTCGATTTATGACAATATCGCTTTTGGGGCGCGGCTGAACGGCTATCGGGGTGATATGGATGAGTTGGTAGAAAGAAGTCTCAGACAAGCCGCACTCTGGGATGAAGTCAAAGACAAACTTAAGCAAAGTGGTCTTTCTATATCAGGCGGACAACAGCAAAGGTTGTGTATTGCTAGAGCGATCGCAGTCCAGCCAGATGTCATTCTTATGGATGAACCCGCCTCTGCACTTGACCCCATCTCAACGCTGCGAGTTGAAGAACTGATCCAGCAACTCAAGGAGGATTACACCATCGTCATCGTTACCCACAATATGCAGCAAGCCTCGCGTATAGCCGATATGACGGCATTTTTCAATGTGGAAGCGACGGAAAAGGGCGGCAGAATGGGTTACTTGGTGGAGTACGACCGCACCGAAGTTATCTTCCAAAGTCCGCAGGAGAAATCCACCCAAGAATACGTCAGCGGACGTTTTGGTTGATTTTCTCATTCACAAGTTATACCTGGGAACGCCTCTTCAACATCGTTCCCAGGTGTAGCCTGGACAAGAAAACTTAAGGATTGTAATAGTTCCAAGTCATCTTGCTAAGACGGTAGTGGTCTTGCGTCCAGAGTCGCGGACGGTTGGGGTTGGGGTTCGGCTCCTGGTTTTGGTAGATACGAAGTTGATTACCGTTCAGGACAATTAATTCTTCACGCCAATCCCCTGACACGTCGGCTACATAAAGCCGATCGGACATCTCATCGAAGCGATGGAGAAATTGCCCGTTGAACGGGTCAAAAATCGCGACATCCCCAGCCTGGTGACGCTCCTTGGCGGCAGCTAGCTGGCGAGAATCACCTGTCCAGTCAATAGTGAAAATAACCTCCACGCCTTTATCTGACCAGCCTTTAGGAGCGACATCTTCGATTTGATAATCAGCAATCAGTTTACCTTGCGCGTCAAACACAAAAGGTTTCTGGTTAGTGTTGTAACGGCTGCGACACCAAATTTCTAAACCTGGTCGCTGAAGGTCAAAGTCACCAACAGCTGCATTTTGAGGTTCCTGGTGTTTAAAATGGGTTTCCCAAATTAAGCGCTCTTTGTTATAGAGGAAAATGCGATTACCGCCGCCAGCGATGTTGTTGTACATCTCGGCAAAGCGCTTGCGGATACCTCTACCGCCCTCTTTTAAGCGATCGCTTCCTCCCTCTTCCAACGCTACCACCTCTAACCCTGGAATGTCTGGGCGCACATCAGCGACAAAAATCGCATCAATGTGAGGATGTTGTTTGGTGGTATTTTCCATCGGAACTTGAAAGAGAATTTTTCCATCACTTCCTACGATCGTTCCGCCTAAAACTTCGTGCTTACCGTCTCCATCTAAGTCTGCAACCCTTGCACCAGCGTGTACACCACCTAAAAACTTATCTTGCGTCCATAGAGGTTTAGGGTTTTCTTGTTTGAGTAAGTCATCTATGGCATAAGCTGCTAAATAACGCCCCTTGCGATAACCTTTAGCATTGGTAGCTTGAAGGAGTAAATCGCGTTCGCCTTTACCACGAAAATTCGCAACGACTAAATGCTCCCAACTGCTTGCACCCTTTGGCGGTTCTAGTTTGATACTCCGCTTGGTCTTCCCGTCTGCACCTTGAACAATATGAAGATTTTTGTCCTTGGTTAAGAATAAAACTTCCGTCAAGCGATCGCCATCTACATCAGCTGCTTGTACCCCCGATCCATGCCAACCTGGTAGTCCTTGCTTTTCTGCTTGTCCGCTGACTTGGATATCAATTTGCTTAGTCCAGAGCTTTTCTCCAGAATTACTATAAACCGCGATGTGACCTGGCTTAGTAATAATAAAATCTTTCTTTCCGTCATTATTAACATCCGCCGCTATCAAACCACCAATGCGCTTATCTTCTGCGGGCAAATCTAATTGAATAGTCTGAGGTTTAATTTGGGAATTCGATAAAATAACTTCCTTCCGGAAGAACTTCTTCGCATATTCCTGAACGGGAAAAGCTAAAAGAACAGATAATGATATTAAGCCTGATATGTAAAAAACGCGATTTCTACTGAGATTGTACAAGCGCTTTTGCATTTTACTCTCTCGACATTTTTTGAGAGGGGATTTTCGTTCCTTACCCCAAGGTTTTGTTGCCTCAAATGCCACGCACCAAGGGCACTTTTAACACAGCAGACGGGGTGGCTTTCATTCCTTACATTCACTTTCGGGTTTTTAGCTCTAACTGGTGCTGATTGAAACTAACAAACTACCCCAGAGCTATTTCATTCTCCTGAACCCCGCCTAGAGACTTAAGTCCACGGGCTTTTAGCCCAAGTCGTCTAAAGACGAATGGTACTGACTTAAGAGCCTTGAGATTAATCTCAGGCTTAAAGCTAAAATCTGTTAAAACAGATTCAAAGCTTGAACACATAGGCATTTTAGTCAGTTTCAACTGACTAAAGTTCTTAGCCCGAACTTTAGTTCAGGGCTTAAGTCAGTGCCATTCGTCTTTAGACGACTTTAGCTATGAGACAGGGGTTTCAACCCCTGGCAGATTACAGCTTTCAGAGGATGAAACAGCCCGGCAAACTACCCAACTGTAGCCGGAACTTTTGCTGGGGCAAAGTAAGCATTTTGCTCAGCCCGCAACTTGTCACAAAGTCTGCCTTCAGGCAATTCCACATCATCGTAGGTGAGGACTTGATCCTTGGGAATATCACGCTTCAGGCGACACCCTTCAGCTAAACCAATTGGTAACAAGTTTTCCCCCTGGGTGACATCAGAATTTTCGCATTGTCCATAGGTCATAAAGTAGCCAATGCCATCAATAGTTTCCCCAGCTTTGAGGTCGATTTTCGCAGTAGCTACCACATCGACTAAAGGGCCACCTAAGGGAACCAATATCTCATCATTGAACAGGACAACCCGCGCCACCGATAAAGGTACTTCAAAGTGACACAAATGGTAGGGAGTGTAGAAGCTGTAAAGGGGGCCTTCACCTAATTTATACAAATTCAGGTAGTGGCGTTGCTTGGGGTCGTCGTGAGTTCCAAACACAAATACACCCGGCCCTGGTTTGGCGCCGACGACGTAATCAACAATACCGCCCAATTCTTTAAGCTGGTCAATGTCGTATTTAGTGGTCAGTTCATCAATATGACCCCTGTAGTCGTATCCCAACATACCGCGCTTAATGACTTTCATGCCTGTACCATTGGCAACGATCGCTTGCTCGAAGGATATTTTGGTACCATCGGCAAAGCTTGTCACCATGTGGGGTTTTTGTCCCCACTGCTTGGCGAAAGATTCTTGGGTAATTGGGTTACGGTAGGGATCTTGTAAGCCTTTGATATTGCCGCACAGCAGGGGGGTCAAGCCAATACTTTTAACGAAGCGATACAGGTTCATTTGCACGCCTGGTTGGTCGCCATCGCTAGCGGTGATGATTACACCAGCCTTGTCTGCATAAACTTTTAAAATGGGGCCGATTGTGCCGTCGAGTTCGGCATCCATGAGGATGATATGCTTGCGGTTAGCGATCGCTTCCATTGCCACATGAGCGCCAAATTCGATCGCGCCTGTCACTTCCACTAGCGCGTCAATGCCTTCGGCTTTGCACAGCAACATGGCATCATCGGTGATTGCATATTTGCCGCGAGCGATCGCATCCTCCAATTCAGATACACTCTTGACAACTTGCAAATCTTCAATTCCCGCCTCATTATATGCCCGTTTAGCGTTATCCAAGCTACGGTTAGAGATTGCTACTAACTCCATCCCCGGCACAGAATTAATAATTTGATTAGCAATTCCTCGACCCATAAAGCCAGCACCAATCATGCCCACTTTTATCGGATTTCCAGCTTCGGCGCGTGCTTGCAATGCCTTATCGACAATAATCATTTCCAACTCCTACTTTTATTTCTTCTCGTTTGTTTCAAGCTGCATCTTTGTCTATAATTTTATTTACACTTAGCAGCCATTCAATATTCAGCCTTTGGTAATTTTAACTCATAAACTCCAATTGAATAATATTTATCAAGTTAATTAGAAGTTAACTATTTTTCTTACTTAATTCTGATAGAAATCTCATACAACATTAATCGATAAGCATAATCTCCACACAATTTTTGTTGATAAATAGTCTCAGCCTTTCCAAATGTCGTAGCCTTTTTTAGGAACAAAGACATGATTGAAAAAGCTGATAACATCCATGCAATAGCCGAGTTATAAAAAAGTTCTCGCTATCTGCATACACTGCCAATAATTAATGTGTGTTGGGACAGGCTTACCAGGTTTTAAGTCGCGGAAGCGTTCAAGAATGTAAGAAAGAAGGGCGTTACCCTCAGACGGTTTATCTGGCTTGAGCGAAACGACGGTTAACCTTTTGATACGATTTCTGACTTTGGTTACAGCAAAAGAGGTGTAAAACCCTATGCAGCCTAGTAGAAACTTAACCTGCGATCGCTACTCGCCACTCATCGCTAAACTCCTAGAGGAATCGATTGTAGTAAGGGCCAAGCTGCATCTTTGACAGAAATTTCGCTCACAGGTAAAGGCCATTCAATTCCCAAAACAGGATCATCATAGTGTAGACCCCGCTCATAACCTGGAGTATAAAACTCACCCACTTGATACGTCACTTCAGCTGCATCTGTAAGCGTTTGATAGCCGTGAGCAAACATTTCTGGTACGTACAAAGCCCGACGATTTTCGGCAGTCAATTCTACACCAATATGTAAAAGATATGTAGGGGAATTAGGACGCATATCCACTATCACATCATAAATTGCTCCCTGAGTACAGCGAATCAATTTGGTTTCAGTCGCGGGAGCGATTTGATAGTGCATACCCCGCAGCGTTCCTTTCTTGTGGTTAAAAGACAAGTTGCATTGAGCCACAGTTGGCTTTAACCCGTGTTCTTGAAATTCTTCCATGCAGAAAGTACGAGCGAAAAACCCTCGATCATCGGGGCGTTGCTCTAAGTCAATAATGAATGCACCTTTGAGCTTCGTTTCTGTAAATTTCATCGTATACAATCCAACTAAATCAAGTGTTTACGGACGACCGAGCATCGCTTAACTAGGATATATTTTAGGCAAAAGTAGTTATAATTCTTTCCTTTGCCTAAAACTTAAACCCCATTTTGTTTTGAACTTACAATTCAAATCTTGGAATACTTGGTGGTAGATGCCAATAAAAATTTGGCATAATTTTAGTGAAAAAAGCCTTGCTTACTTTTTCCAGAAGAAATCTCGATCTATTTGCTGAGTGCGAATCAGATATTCGAGCTGTTTTAACCGAGTGAAGCCTCTAAATAAGAAAATGTCTTCTGTCATATCAATTTGCTTGAACAAATCGTATAACTGCTTGGCTCCGAGTTCGGCATTCCATTCACATTTGAATCCGGGTAGGGTAGTATTAATTTTCTCAAAAGAAACGCGATAACTGCGATTATCTGAACCGCTTTCTCCAAAGCTTAATTTGCATCCTTCAAAGACATCAGCGATAATTTCTGCAATTTGTTTCACTCGATAATTTTGAGCAGTGTCGCCTACGTTGAAGATTTGGTTGTGAACAATGTCTCGTGGAGATTCCAGGGTGCAAACAATTGCCTTGCAGAT
The DNA here is from genome assembly GCF_014695505.1 of Trichocoleus sp. FACHB-90. Lineage (NCBI taxonomy): Bacteria > Bacillati > Cyanobacteriota > Cyanophyceae > Leptolyngbyales > Trichocoleusaceae > Trichocoleus > Trichocoleus sp. FACHB-90. The sequence goes on along the minus strand of NZ_JACJOK010000052.1, from coordinate 22,176 downwards.
GTCAAGGGCGTGAACCAACGGTCGCCAAGGTGTCCCGTCGCTGGTCATCTTGATTTCTTTAGTTGTCCAAGCCAGTCCTGCAAGGTTATTTAAAACAATATCAAAACGCATTCTGGGAGAGGCACCAAAAGCGGTGGCATTCCGCATAAAGGTGGGGGAAAAATCATCATCAGCTAGGGGTTGGACATCCCGTTCTACGAATGTTTTACATTCTGCATAGGCTGTTTGAGGATTGACGGGAGATTCTTCGGTGACATCGCCTTCAGTAGCAACGCCATAAACACTGCAAGATGACATATAAACGAAGCGACGCACGCCTGCTGATTTAGCTAAATTAGCAAGGCGAACTGAACCTTTGTGGTTAATGTCGTAGGTGATGTTAGGTGAGAGTTGTCCGGCGGGGTCGTTAGAGAGTTCAGCCATGTGAACAATTGCCTCTACACCCTGTAAATCTTCTTCGGTAATCTGCCGCAAATCTTTGTTCAGGGTTTTGGCAGTTAGGTCGGTGGCGTTATAGAGCCAGCCTACTTTGTAGAAGCCTGTATCTAAGCCGATAACTTCATGTCCGCGTTGCATCAAGAGAGGGGCTAATAATGAGCCAAGATAGCCTTCGGTTCCAGTGACAAATATTTTCATTGCTGCTAATCCTATACGCTGATTGCTGATTGTAGATGCTGCGGTTGGGGAAGTTGTTCGACAATTGCTTTGCCGATTTCAATTGAAGAAGTCGCAGCTGGGGAAGGAGCGTTGCAAACGTGGACGGAGTTGTTACCTTTGACTATCAAAAAGTCGTCTACTAGCTTGCCATCGTTCATTAAAGCTTGAGCGCGAACTCCGGCGTGGGTGGGAACAAGATCGGCCGCTTGGACTTCAGGAATTAGCTTTTGCAAACTGCGGACAAAGGCGGCTTTGCTGAAGGAGCGAATTATTTCTTGGATGCCTTCGTCGGCGTGTTTGGCTGCTAGTTTCCAGAAGCCGGGGTAGGTCATGACTTCAGCAAAGTCTCGTAGGTCAAAGTCGGTTTTTTTGTAGCCTTCGCGTTTGAGGCTCAAGACCGCGTTTGGCCCTGCGTGGACACTGCCATCAATCATTTTTGTGAAGTGGACGCCCAGGAAGGGGAAGTCTGGGTTGGGAACTGGATAAATTAGGGTTTTGACAAGATAGCGTTTTTCTGGAACCAGTTCGTAGTATTCCCCTCGGAAGGGGACGATTTTGGCTTGGGGATCGACTTGGGAAAGTTTGGCAATGCGATCGCTATGCAGTCCAGCACAGTTTATCGTGCAGCGCGTCTCATAGATACCATTGTTGGTTTCAATTACCTGAGTATCGCCTTTTCCAATAATTTTTTCAACTTTGGTATTTAGACGAAGCTCTCCACCCTGCAACTCGATCAACTCAGCGTATTTCTGAGCCACCTGCTTATAGTCGGCAATTCCAGTTGTATAAACTCGAATTCCCGCCACACAGTTGACATGAGGTTCAATTTCTTTGACTTCTGAAGCGCTAATCTTAGTAACTTTCAGTCCGTTTTCTAAGCCGCGTTTGTAAAGATTCTCTAACCGCGGCAGTTCCTTTTCTTCTGTCGCAACGATTACCTTGCCGCAAATTTCATGAGCAATGTCATGCTCTTGGCAGAATTCCACCATTGAGCGACAACCATCTCGGCAAAACTTAGCTTTGAAACTCCCTGGCTTGTAGTAAATGCCAGAGTGGATAACACCGCTGTTATTGCCAGTCTGGTGATATGCCCATTTGCTTTCTTTTTCCAGCACTACAATGCGGGCGTTTGGATAGCGTTTGCCCAATGCCATGCCAGTCGAAAGACCAACAATTCCCCCCCCGATGATTGCAAAGTCATACATGGTATTTTGCACCTGAAACTAAAATGATTTAGAACTATTTAAGAAGTTATAAAGTTTCAGGTATGAGTCACAAATACCTTGAGCGCTCTTAACTTCCAACTCCTCACCCCTAACTATCTTTCTACCACACCTTCCAAGGTGCTTTATCACTTTTCCAAAGTTCTTCAAGATAGGTTTTATCGCGTAAAGTATCCATCGGCTGCCAAAAACCAGGATGTTTGTAAGCAGCGAGTTGTCCAGAGTCAGCTAGTTTTTCTAATGGCTCTTTTTCCCAAACTGTGGAGTCGCCTGCAATGTAGTCAATTACTTCTGGCTCCAGAACAAAATAACCACCATTTATCCAGGCTCCCTCTCCATCTTGCTTTTCTCTGAAGCTGATGATTTTATCTTGTTCTTCTCCCAGAGAAAGCGCTCCAAAGCGTCCAGCCGGACGGGTTGCGGTCAATGTTCCTAAAGTCTTTTGTTCTTTGTGAAACTCAACTAATTCTTTAATATTTACACTGCTGACACCATCTCCATAAGTGAAGCAGAAGGTTTCATTGCCAATATGCTCTCTTACTCGCTTCAGCCGTCCACCAGTCATGGAGTTTTCACCCGTATCTACCAATGTGACTCGCCAAGGTTCAGCATATCCACTATGAACATTCATTTGGTTAAACCGCATATCAAAAGTGACATCGGACATATGCAAGAAGTAGTTGGCAAAATACTCCTTGATTATGTAACCTTTATAACCGCAGCAGATGATGAAGTCATTAATCCCATAGGCAGCGTATGTCTTCATAATATGCCACAGTATGGGTCTACCACCGATTTCAACCATAGGTTTTGGTTTAATAGTGGTTTCTTCACTTAAACGAGTACCAAGTCCTCCAGCTAGTATCACTGCTTTCATGTATCACCTCATATTTCTCAGGGTTATCTCTGACTTTCGATAGATACACTAGCCCCCCAATTGTCTGAGTAAGGTGTGAGGTTAGTTTTCCATGTCACAATTCTAGTGGAAACTCTATAAATGACTGTAAAAATAACGTAAACTACCTACGTATAAATGTGAAGACTTGAAAAAGTTTTTGTAAATACCCTGATATTTTCCTGAATAATATAGTTGTACTTGTAAGTATAATCTCTCATTCTAAAGAAACCCTTGAGAGCGAACTAAGCATCATTGGTCTTGAAGTATCGATATTTACTTAAGTGTACTGAAGCGTTTTTAAGCACATTTTTGCTGCGTACAAGTTATAGGCTTTATTTTTGAGAAGCTAGATACAAATCCCCCTTCGCTACCCTTATTAAGGGAGAAATGTGACCCAGCCCTTCAGATAGCCGACTTCTTAAAGAAGTCGGCTATCTCGCCTTCACAAATCATTTAGGACTGCTATAGCATAACCAAAAGTAATTAGTAGTACCTTCATAGGTACGCCGCGCTTACTAATGAGTAGCACAATGGTTGAAATAGCTAGTTTTGAACTATTTTTGGGCAAAAATTTTCTTTTTTATCAGGCTTCTAGCTCGTCTTGCTTCTCGGCCCACACGTTGCATTAAACTTGGAGTTGTACTGCCGTAATAATATCTTTCTAAAACAAGGCTATCAGATTGGGAATCCCGCAAAATAAAATTGGGATGTTTGAGCGGAAATGACATGGCTTCAACAGACATATTAGCCCGCCAATCATAAATATCTCTGGTATGCGTTGATGTTAAACCAAAGCCAATATTAGAAACTAGATTAACATTAGGCACAACATACAATGCCTGTTGCAACCAGCAGGAAAGTACCCATTGATAATCCCAAGTATCTTTACGGTTTTCGTGGACAGATTGAAATACGTTACTCCACCAATTTACAGCACGAGAATCTGATAATATATCCATCAACCATCCCTGATCTCGGACTTCTGGCCAGAGCTTCATTTCCAAATCCATATGTTGCCATGCTCGTCGCCAAGATGCCCATCCCCACAAATTAGGGTAGCGAGAATAATAGTAGCTGTAATCTGTCCGAGCGCTTCCCTTAAGGAAATTACTGCCGCTAATTCCCATAATTTTCGGCTCATATCGGTAATATTCGAGAATTTCTTCACAGAACCGAAAGAAACTGGGATGAGGTACGCAGTCATCTTCTAAGATAATTGCCTCTTCTACATTCTCGAATATCCAGTTTAAGCCACTGTAAATGCGATCTTTAGCGCTAAGAAAAGTATCAGAGTAATTTTTTAGAACTTCGCAGTCCCAATCAACACCTTCAATAATTGCACGAGCAGCTGCATTTAGTTCAGCTTGGTCTGGTTTGTTAGCTGGGGGAATATTAGAGATTACTAACAGCTTGGGTGGTTTTGCTTGACGGATTGCTTCAAATACCTTTTCGGTGGTATCGGGGCGCTTGAAGATGAAAATAGCAACTGGTGTTTTTGGGTGCCAATTCACCATTACGTACTCCTCTGCGATCACGTGTTTGTTAGCGTTGATTTAAGCAACCTTAAATGTCTTTTAAAATTACTTAATTCTTGATATATAGCTTACCTTCTGCGTTCCCTCTCAAATCTAGCTTTTAAAAAGTAAAAAGGACTGAGTAAGCTACTTAAGAAAAAAGCCATTTCGCAGGCAGCAACTAGATCATTTTTTACCTGCCATCGATACTTGATTAAATGCAGAGTAGCTCGGCGTAGGTTGCCCAGCATAATCCTTGCTATAACAATTGGTTTTTGCCAATTGTTAGTATTAATCATCCGCAGTTGACAGATAGAAAAACCAGTTGTACGAATTAAGGAAAGGAGATAATCTTTTTCTAACCGCGATTTTGGTATCAGATGATAAATGTGCATCGTGGGGTTATACCAAATTTCCCAACCTCCTCTATGCAAGTGCAGCGATATTTCAAAATCATTACCTCCTCTACCCTGACGAATCAGGCGAGTAGGAACATTTTCAAGCCATGCCTGTTTGCGAATAACTAATCCTGCTCCTGGTGGCAAGCTTAAAGTTTCTGGCTCATATAGATTAGGTTTAGCTCCCCGTTCCTTAATTGCTAAAAAAGATTGAATTCTCTCAAAGTTTTTAGGTGGACTGACTTCAAAATTACCGTGAATTTGCCCGCCATAAGCACCTGCTTTTGGATGTTCTTGCCCAAATAAATAAGCTGCTGCTACCCAGTCAGAGGCGGGTAACGTGTCATCATCTAAAAAACCAACGAAGGTGCCTTTAGCTTCCTCAACTGCCCGTTGTCTGGCGAAGGATAGCCCTTGTTGCGCCTCAAAACAATACCTCAGCGGATAGGGTTGATGATGCCAGTTAGCTTGATAATCTTGAACAACTTCTTTTGTATTGTCATTACTGTTATTATCAACAACGATAATTTCCCAGGAGAAGTGTGCGGTGTTGATTTGTTCGCGCAGTTGCTCTATTACCTTGGTTAAACGGCTTTCCCCGTTGTATGTAGGGATGGCTACTGTGAAGTCAACCATAATTTTTTGCTTATGTTGCGTGTACCCTGTTAAATACCTTGTACAACCTTCTAATGTTATAACCGAATAAATAGCAGTTGAGAAGAATAAAGCTTATGCTTGCCAAAAGTTTAGATAAATTTAATCGAGCCCCTGCCGAACTGGTTTACCGAGTAGAACTTGTAAAACATTAGTGGCAATCTACCGCCACTTTCAGCCCAGTATATGGCAATTGTCGATACTCTCAGGTAGCAAGGAACTTGTGTCACCTTTTTAGATGCTCTCTTCAGTTCCAATACATCAAGACTTCTGAAGGCAGCAGAAAATCTAGTGCCAGAACTACCAACATCTTCCTATAAAAAAGATAGAAAATACGCGCTTGCTAGTCCAAATCAAATTATGAACCACCCAGATATTTTTCTCTGGGAGCTTGAAGAAAGATTCCTTAACATTGTCGAAAATTATATTGGCGTTCCGGTTGCTTATCATGGTGTATCTGTTCGTAGAGATATGCTAGACGGAGAGCAGGTAGGTACTAGGCAATGGCATATAGATATAGAAGATCGCCGTATGGTAAAAGTCATTGTTTATTTTAATGATGTGAATGATGAGGGGGGACCATATCATCTGACAGTGAGGGCAAGAAATTCATAGTTTCTTTAAACTCCAATATTTTAGCTTGTCCAATTTTTAAATATCTATTTTTCAAAAGGAAAAAAGGACTAATCAAGCTAGATAACAGGAACTCGCGTTCGCAAGCCACAATTATATCGCTGTTAATTGTGTCTTTGCCTTTGTGTTTAATCAAATGAATTATCAACCTACGGAGGTCATTTAGCAGGTAAACGGGAACCGCCAAAGGTCGCTGCCAATTCTTCAAACCGAGCAGCCGAATGTGATACCGACTCAAACCTATGCAGCGAATTAAAGAAAGTAGATAATCTTTTTCTAAACGCCACCTAGGAATTTTATGCTGTACGTGCATTTCGGGGTTGTACCAGATTTCCCAACCTGCTAGCTGGATATGCAGTACGGCTTCTAAATCTTCGCTGGCTAACTTAGCTTCTCGACCTTTGTGATTGAGAACTAGGTGCTTGGGAACGTTAGCAAGCCAAGCTTTTCTGCGGACAACTAAGCCAGCACCAGGCGGTAAAAGCTTTTTGTCAGGTTCGTAGCGATTTGATGAAGATCCTCGCTCCACTAATGCGAAAAAACAAGCGATTTTCTGAAAATTCTCTGGCGGCTCTACTTCAAAGAAGCCTTGGACTTGGCTACCGTAGGCTCCCGCCTCTGGGTGTGCTTGACCAAACGCATAAGCTGCGGCAACCCAGTTGAAGTCCGGCAAGTTATCATCATCAAGAAAGCCAATGAATTCTCCTTGAGCTTCTTCCACAGCCCGTTGTCGCGCAAAGGCTGCCCCTTGCTCGGTTTCTAAATAATACTTTAAGGGAATGCTTGCTTGCCAGTTGGATTGATACTCTTGAACAACCTTCGCTGTATGGTCGGTGCTGTTGTTATCGATAACGATGATTTCCCAGGAAAATTGTTCTGTATTGAGCTGTTCTTGCAGTAGATGCAGAACTTCAGGTAAACGATCTCCACCGTTGTACGTTGGGATGGCTACTGTAAAGTTAACCATGATTTGTTCTTGAGATTAGGGATGGTTTGTGTACGGTTTGATGTTCTGGTAAACCTAATTTCCAAACCGACGCTGTGTAAGATTTTTCTCTACAGTGGTGTTTCTAAAGAATATTTTTTAGCTTGCCTTTACTGTAGCATCACACTAAGTATTTTCCCTTATATTACTTACGTTGTGAACGCCGAGCAACTGCGAATGTGCGGAACACCCTTTTTGTAGCTGCCAGTTAAATCAGGGAATTAAGTAATTATAGTATCATCTCAGAGTTTGTACGCAAACTACCGAAAGCAAAACTTAATTAAAATCACTAACTGGCAATTTTGCCTCACTTTTTACTGAATCTTTGTAATGTCTTCTTTTTGCTACTGAGATTATAAAATTTAGATGAAGCTAACTTGGTTCTCTAGAAACAAAGCCAAGACTTTATGGAGTATAAAAACATACAAAATAAAAATCATCCCCAAAGGCAATCGCATTTAGCGGTAGTGATATTCAATGCTCAAAGCCTTGTACGGTAGGAGGTGAAAGTGGATTTATCACTACTTCTATACCACTACCCATTTAGTTTTGTAGGGAAGGGAGCTAAAGAAGGAAAAATGCAAAAAATGAATTGTTTACTTTTTCCTTTTTAGTCCCCAATCCCCAATCCCCAATCCCTAATTCAGTACCCAGTTCACCAAAGTACGAACGCCGTAACCCGTAGCACCAGCATTGTTAACGCCGTTTTCCTTATCCGCCCAAACCGGGCCGGCAATGTCCAAGTGCGCCCAAGCAGTTTCCTTGACGAACTCCTTCAGGAATAAAGCCGCAGTAATCGAACCACCTGGACGAGGGCCAGTATTCTTCATATCGGCAATCTGCGACTTGAGTCCTTCAAAGTATTTCTCTTCCATAGGCATCCGCCACAGCTTTTCCCCAGCCATTTCCGAAGCCTTCAGCAACTCGTTGGCAACTGCATCGTCGGGACTCCACAACCCAGCAATATCGTCGCCCAGTGCAATTACGCAAGCACCTGTAAGTGTAGCTAAGTCAACAATAGCGTCAACGCCCAACTTTTCCGTAAATACCAGTGCATCCGCCAAAGTTAATCGACCTTCGGCATCGGTATTGTTAACTTCAATCGTTTTGCCGTTGGAAGCTTTGAGGACATCGCCTGGGTGCATAGCGTGACCGCTAATCATATTCTCAGTCACAGCTGAGATAAAGTGGACTTCCACATCTGGCTTCAGTTGACCGATAGCCTTAGCAGCGCCAAGCGTGGCGGCACCACCACCCATATCCATCTTCATAGTCTCGATGCCGCTTCCAGCACCTTTAATGTTAAGACCACCAGAATCGAAGGTAAGACCTTTGCCGACAATTGCCAATTTCCGGCGGGGCGTTCCTTCTGGTTTGTAGGTAAGGTGGATGAACTTGGGGGGCATATCAGAAGCTTTCGCAACAGCTAAAAATGCCCCCATGCCAAGCTGTTCGCACTCTTGTTGTTCCAAAATTTCTAATTGTAGACCGTGTTCTGCTGCGATCGCTTGTGCAGTTTCGGCCATAGTTATCGGCGTACACTCATTCGCTGGTGCTGCTACCAGTTCCCGCGCCAGAATCACGCCATCAGCGATCGCTTTAGCGCGATTAATTGCCGACTCTTGACCGGGCAACGAGAGTAAATCAACACGTTCTATCTGCACATCTTTGTCTTCCGGCTCAGACTTAAACCGATTATCCTTATGTAGAGCTAGGAGAATGCCTTGCGCGATCGCACTCGCACTCGCCTCTGCATCCTCATTCCACAGTGGCAGACTAACCCCCAGAGTTTTGCACTTTTCCTTTCTCGCTAACCGGGCAACAACAGCACCAGCCCGCCGCCAACTTTCCAGCTTTAAAGCCTCTGGTTTACCCAATCCCACCAACATGATTTTGCGGATAGGGCTATTTGCACCAACGCGAGTTACAGCGCTACTGCCTTCTTTTCCCTTAAATTCCGTCTCTTCAATCAATTCCTTGATAGTCCCGGCGAGTTTTTCGTCCAGCGCCGCCAAATCGCCCGTTATCTCTAATCCGTCCTCAAATAGCCCAACAGCGAGGGCATCCCCAGACCAGTCCAAACGTGGCGTATCAGTCGATCGAAATTCCATTCCTGTGTTCTGCTGATTGTTTACCTGTATTAGATACCAGTATCGATCAAAATCAAAAGCCAGGTTTTTGTAACGTTGCCTTACAAGGTTGCCCCAAGTCAGCTAATTTTTCCCCAGAGTATCAGCTAACTCGGAAACTTTGATTAAAATGCTAGAGTCTCAGGGAATTTGATTCAGACGTGGCGGAAAAGAAGCGATGTTGAAGCAGCGGAAAACCCAAATTTCTCTGGCTGTAGGGGCAGGGTTACTTGCCTTGGTAGCTGGGGCAACTCTGTCAGTACCACAATTGACCAGTTTGTTAGGGAAATTGATGGTTAATATTCAGCCTCAGGAGCAGTCAAGCCAGAATCAGGGGAGCCAATCTGCTCCTTCGGTTTTGCCATTAGCGTCGCTCCCGGCGGCGCAGCGGGAAGCACAACTCGAAGCGATCGCCTCCAGCAATCAATCCATCGAGCGTAACCGCGCTCGTTATCTTTTGGCTAGCGATTTGATTGACTCTAAGCAAGGGAAAAAGGCGCTCAAGCTGCTGGAAGGATTAGAGTTAGACTATCCAGTTATGGCACCCTATATTGCCCTAAAACGCGCTCAAGCTTACGAAGTTGCTGGTGACACTCAAGCGCAGACGACTAGGCAGAATTTAGTCAAACAGTATCCCGACTCACCAGCAGCAGCCGAAGCGCTGTATGTGTTGGGTAAAAAGAATCCGAAATATTGGGACAGTGCGATCGCATCCTTCCCCAGCCATCCCCGCACCCTGGAAATTGTGCGTACTAGGTTGAGCAAAAATCCCAATCAGCCGCAGTTGCTCTTAATGCTAGTAAAATACGCTGGGAAGGAGCCGGGAATTTTTGCCGTACAAGATCGGCTAGTTAGTCTGGATGCTGCTGCCAAGAAACAAGGCACAACCCTGCTAAAACCCGAAGATTGGGAAGCGATCGCATTTAACTACTGGGAAAACCGCAGTTATGAAAAAGCCAGCATCGCCTATGCTCGCGCACCCCAAACTGCCCGTAACGCTTATCGCACCGCCAGAGGACTACAACTTTCCGGCAAAACACCAGAAGCCAGAATTGCCTACTCATCCTTAATCTCTAAATTCCCCGATGCCGAAGAAACTGGACTCGGCTTACGGCGTTTGGCAGAATTAGTCAAACCCCTAGAAGCATTACCCTACCTAGATCGCGTTATCAGCAACTTTCCCGACGAAGCAGGTGAAGCACTCCTGGCCAAGTCCAAAATCCTCGAAGAACTGGGAAGCTCTCAATCAGCCTCCGACGCGAGGCAATTGATGCTAACTAAATATGCCAGTTCTGATATATCAGCAGAATATCGGTGGAAAGTAGCTCAACAACAGGCACAGCTAGGAGATTTCCGGGAAGCCTGGAAATGGGCGCAACCCATCACAATCAACAATCCCGATAACATTTTGGCTCCCAGAGCTGGCTTTTGGGTCGGCAAATGGGCAACTAAGTTGGGGCGACAGCAGGAAGCGAAAGCAGCTTTTGAACACGTACTAGCTAAGTATCCCCAATCGTACTATGCGTGGCGTTCTGCCGTCTTATTAGGCTGGGATGTGGGAGACTTTACCACCGTGCGTCAGTTGTCCCCGGAAGTGGTGCGACCCATCGAACACCCAGTCCTACCTGCTGGCTCCGAAAAGTTAAAAGAATTGTACCAGCTAGGTCAACACCGGGATGCTTGGATGCTTTGGCAAGCCGAATTCCAAAACCGGATGCAGCCCACCGTTGCCGAACAATTTACCGAAGGCATCATGCAGCTAGGATTAGGCAACTACCTGAAGGGCATCTCTTATGTTTCTACTCTCGAAGACCGCGAAACGCCCGCAGAACTAGAGGAATACAAAGCTTTCAGGAAACAATCCGTTTACTGGCACAGTCTCTATCCTTTCCCATATCTGGAAATTATCGAAAGCTGGTCGCAACAGCGTCAGCTCAATCCTCTACTCGTAACAGCTTTAATTCGTCAGGAGTCACGGTTTGAAAGTAAAATCCGTTCTGTTGCTGGTGCCGTTGGTTTAATGCAAGTGATGCCAGGAACAGGTAAGTGGGTTGCCGAAAAAATTGGAATTAAGCAATTTAATACGGAAAATCCCAACGATAACGTAAAATTGGGAACTTGGTTTCTTGACTTTACCCACAAGGAATATAACAACAACTCCATGTTAGCCGTTGCTAGTTACAATGCAGGCCCTGGTAATGTCTCGAAATGGCTCAAGCAAAAAGGGTCTATCGATCCAGATGAATTTGTGGAAGAAATACCTTTTGATGAAACAAAGGGTTATGTCAGACAAGTTTTTGGTAACTATTGGAATTATCTGAGGTTGTATAATCCAGAAGTTTCTAAGTTAGTAGAAAAACACTCAGGCGTTCAGATACTGCGCTAAACAATTAAAGATTAAAAATTCAAGGGCGAATGTAGGGACACGGTAATACCATGTCCCTATTTTTCGGTTAGTCCTGTGAAGCTCCAAGCTCCCCCAATAAGGTTTAAAAAGGGGCTTTTAGGAGTGTCACCCTCATTTTCCTAGAGTACAGGTGCGTCCATCGCGAAGCTAGAGGGATCAGCGCTTAACCGTACAGTATTGTTTGCCTACAGCATGACACTTTCTTAAAAGTCACACATCACGTAACCATAGACTTTAATCTGTGGTAATTTATCGATTCTGGCAAAAGCTGTTATTCTTAATTTTTTTTAACAAGAAATTTAGGATGACACCACTTTTGACAGAGGCTTGTTACCAAAATTTTGCCTATGTCAGTTTAATGCAATGTTTTGTAATCGGTTTCTCACTTAAATCGATTATCCTGGTTTAAAGAGTGTTCCATGCCTTCGGCTATGTGCCAGCAGCCGTAGCACAGAGGTCATTAATTCACATTTGCCAGCTAATTTATAGCGTTCTGCACTTGTGTTTTTTGGCTGATTGTGCATAAAAAGCTGCTAAACAAGTACAAGCTATTCTTATTCAGAGTCTGAGGTTTTTCCAATCCACAGGATGATTTTGCGAATAGGGCTATCGACACCCAGCCGCATTATGGCATTGCGGACTTGTTGGGCTTTAAATTTAGTTTCTGGAATCAGTTCCTGCAAGGTACTACTGAGGTTTTCAGGCAGCTGTGTCACATTTCCGGTCAATTCTACCGCCTTTTTTTACAATCCAATTGCTAGGGTATCTCCCCAGAAAAATCAAACGCGGCGGAGCAGTCGCGTTAAATTTCAGCGTTTTGTTAATCAAGGATATTTGTGAGTGTTAGTCAGCGATCGCATAATCGCAAAAAAGCTCACCTTGGAGGTAAGAGGCCTGGTTCAAAGCTTGACAAAGGGATAGCACTAACAACCACCGAATCCCAAAAAAGAGAGATGGATGTCCGTCGCACGGAGGTTATATGAGAAGGTCACGTCCTATTTTTGCCCGGAAAAACTCGCGTCTGGTTTTTTCGCGAGCCAACCAATCAAAAAGGAAAAATCAAGTCGTCCTGGCTGCCGTTGCGGGATTAAGTGCCTTGGTGATTGGCACAACCATGTTACCCAAGAAGTATAGCGGCTGGCTGGAGGGGTTGGTTACTTGGGTTCCTTTCCAGGTGCAGAACAGCTTGTTAATGCGGGAAAATGACAACTCAGCTGTTGCCAGCTTAGTATCGCTACCAGCAAAAGAGCGGACATCGCAACTAGAAGCGATCGCTAACGGAAAATTATCTCTCGACCGCAGTCGCGCCCGTTATCTGTTGGCTAGCGATGCGATTGCTGCAAAGCAAGGTGAAAAGGCACTCTCCCACTTAAAAGCCCTAGAGCGTCAATATCCGGTTTTATCCGGACATATTCTCCTCAAACGAGCGCAAGCTTACGAACTTACTGGCGACAAAGGTAAAGCCAAACAAACTTGGGAAGAGTTGGCACGCTCTTCTAAAGAACCCGTGGCAGCTGAAGCTTTATATGTACTAGGAAAGACGGATCAAGAATATTGGCAGCAAGCAATTGAGAAATTCGAGAGCCATCCTCGCACCCTGGAAATAGCACGGTCTTTGCTCAAAGAAAATCCCAATCAGCCGGAATTGATGCTGTTGCTGGCAAGATACGCCTTTGACACACCCTCAATTACCTCCGTGCTAGACAGGTTAGTTGGTTATCCGGACGCGATCAAGCCGGAAGACTGGGAAGCGATCGCTCTAGCCTACTGGGGAAACCGGAAATACGGTCAAGCCAGCGCCGCTTATGCTAATGCGCCTCGCACACCCAAGAACGCCTACCTCGCCGCTAGGGGACTCCAGCTAGCCGAGAAGAAACCACAAGCAGTCCGCGCCTATAAACAAATGGTGCAGGACTTCCCCAAAGCCGAAGAAACCGCAACAGCTCTGATCCAAATTGCCAAAATGGGCCCCACGATAGAAGCGGTACCTTATCTCGACCAAGTTATTAATCAGTTCCCCGATCGAGCTGGCGAAGCACTGGTATTAGAAGCTTCCGTTTTGGATAGTCTCAAAAGTTCCGAGGGAGCCGCCGAAGCTCGTCAAACCTTACTAACCAAATATGGCGATTCCGATGCAGCCGCCCAATATCGCTGGAAAATGGCTCAAAGTAGGGCAAGAGCTAAAGATTACCAAAGCGCCTGGAAATGGGCAAAACAAATTGCCGCCGAAAATTCTGATAGCGAGTTAGGTCGTCAAGCCACCTTTTGGTCAGGTAAATGGGCTAAAAAGCTAGGAAAACAGCAGGAGGCGAAACAGGCTTTTGAGCAGGTGGTAACTAAGTACCCCCAGTCTTACTATGCGTGGCGGTCTGCTGTGCATCTGGGCTGGGATGCGGGAGATTTTTCCACAGTACGCAAGCTAGATCCTAAAGTAAATTGGCCTACCAAGCGACCAGTTCTACCTGTAGGTTCTGCGACTTTACAAGAACTCTACCAGCTGGGTCAAGACAAAGATGCTTGGACACTCTGGCAAGCGGAATACAAAAACCGGGTCAAGCCAAGTGTGGCAGAACAATTTACCGATGGTTTAATTAGACTCGCCAAAGGCGATCGCCTTCAAGGAATCTCTAAAATATCTAGTCTGGAAGACCGCGAAACACCTGAAGAACAAGCCCAGTACGAAACTTTACGGCAACAGAAGGCTTACTGGCAAGCTCTCTATCCCTTGCCTTATATCGAAACTATTGAAACTTGGTCTTCCAAGCATCAACTCAATCCTCTGCTCGTCCTCTCTGTGATCCGCCAAGAGTCAAGGTTTGAGCCAAAAATTCGTTCTTCTGCTGGTGCGATGGGCTTGATGCAGATAATACCAGTAACAGGTAAATCGGTTGCCGAAAAAATGGGAGTTAAGCAATATAAACTTGACAACCCCAAAGACAATATCAAATTAGGCACCTGGGCTTTGGATGAAATGCACGATCGCTACAAGAATAATTCCCTCTACGCGATCGCTAGTTACAATGCTGGTTCCACTAATATATCGAAGTGGCTGGGCGAAAGAAGTTTCAGCGATCCAGACGAATTTGTGGAAAATATCCCCTTTGAAGAAACCCAAGGCTACGTCAAAAACGTGTTTGGCAACTACTGGAACTACCTGCGCCTGTACAATCCAGAAGTTTCCAACCAAGTAGCAAAATACGCCGATGGTCAGCCAACCGCGCTAAAAAAATAAAAAATCGGGACTGGGTTAGCATCTTCTCAATCACGGTTTTCCCCATTTTTTAATCACCCAGACAGCAAGACATAGATAAAATAGTCAACAAATACTGAAACCAACCCCTTGACCGATGACGCTTCCTTCCGAAGTCGATACCGCACTCCCGCCAGACTTAGAATTGGCAACTTCACCCGAAGATGAATATCTCGATGAACTCCCTGCTGACGTCGAAATGTCCCTGTTTGACCATCTGGAAGAGTTGCGGCGGCGGATTTTCTATGCGCTGATTGCTGTTGTTGTTGGTGTTGCAGGTTGTTTCCTGTTTGTCAAGCAAATCGTCCGCTTATTGGAAATCCCGGCGCAGGGAGTTAAGTTTCTCCAACTTGCACCAGGAGAATACTTTTTTGTCTCTATCAAAGTCGCTGGTTACAGTGGCTTGCTAGTCGCCAGTCCTTTTATCCTCTACCAGATTATCCAGTTTGTTCTACCAGGGCTAACTCGCCGCGAAAGTCGCTTAATAGGGCCAGTTGTCTTGGGGTCAAGCTTTCTGTTTGCGACTGGTCTGTTTTTCGCTTATGTAGCACTTATTCCAGCGGCGTTGAATTTTTTCATCAGCTACGGTGCAGATGTCGTAGAACAACTATGGTCAATTGACAAGTATTTTGAGTTTGTGCTGCTGTTGATGTTTAGCACTGGCTTGGCGTTTCAAATTCCCATAATCCAGCTATTGTTGGGCTTTTTGGGAATTGTCACTTCAGCGCAAATGTTTTCTGGCTGGCGGCTGGTGATTCTGGGAGCAACTGTATTGGGTGCGGTGCTGACACCTTCCACCGACCCGCTTACCCAAAGTCTTCTCGCTGGTGCGGTGCTGGGTCTTTACTTCGGCGGTATCGGTTTGGTAAAGCTGTTAGGGCGCTAAGATATTTTCTCGTTCCCAGTTTCTCAGAGTATCCATTCGGAAGCGCGATCGCCCAAATCTAGGGGAATGCTTACCGCTTTGCCTAGACGAGGGCGATCGCGTGTCTGTTCAATATACTCCTGCACCGTTGATGCTCCACCCCAAGCATGGAGATAACCAGCGACAGTCTCCAGGTGCGCTATGTACTCCGCCTCTGAAAGCGGAAAAGACACCTGCTCTAAATATTTCCACATCACCTGAACAAAAATCTTGTTCTGAACCCGCCTAATCTGGATATCGTATGAGCGTCCCCACTTGGAAAGCAGCAGTTGCTGAAGGTCTTGTCCTGTCATAATTTTTTATTGTTATAAATTTTATTCACATATCGTCATAAAGGAAGCGGTTCTTAAAATTATGATACGGTGCAAAAGAATGTAATAATACCCTAAGCAAGGCTGTAAACCTTTCCACAAAAGGGTTTGTGGCGGCCCTGAGTAGTGGTTGTTTGATATACATTTATTAGTCAGGGTTTAACAAATTCGGGGATATTTCCCCAAATTGTTTACATAGCTATACACTGAAGACGAAATCATGGCTCAAATTTCTGGATCAGCAGACGTTCCCGATATGGGACGTCGCCAATTTATGAACTTGTTAACTTTTGGTGCCATTACAGGAACAGCACTGGGCGCACTATATCCGGTTGTCAAGTATTTTATCCCGCCGTCGAGCGGTACAGGAGGCGGTGGTCTAACTGCTAAGGATGCCATCGGCAACGACATCATTGTGAGCGACTTTTTGGCGAATCACAATCCGGGCGATCGCAGCTTAGTTCAGGGCTTCAGAGGCGACCCCACCTACATTGTGGTGACAGAAGACAAACAAATCGAGAATTACGGTTTAAACGCTGTCTGCACCCACTTAGGCTGCGTAGTTCCCTGGAACTCCGGCGAAAACAGGTTTATTTGTCCCTGTCATGGTTCCCAGTATGACAACACTGGCAAAGTAGTCCGGGGCCCAGCACCTCTGTCCTTGGGACTGGTTCACGCCGCAGTCGTTGAAGACAAAGTTACTTTAACACCCTGGACGGAAACGGACTTCCGTACTGGCGAAAACCCGTGGTGGACATAGGGATTTTAGATTTTAGATTTCAGACTCAATCTAAAATCCACCCATCCACGCATCCAAAATTGTTTGAAATTGACACTTCCTACCCCTCCTTAATAGATGAGAAAAGCTTCTTTTGCGGCGATGTGTAAATTAGGCAAGCGGGTAATTGCTAAAAGCATCCTGGTGGCGATCGCCACCCTATCATTATTCTTCGCAAGCGATCGCGTCCTTCCCCAGTCAGCTAGCGCCTACCCCTTCTGGGCGCAGCAAACCTATCCGGAAACCCCCCGCGAACCCACCGGGCGGATCGTCTGCGCCAACTGTCACCTTGGTGCGAAATCCACCAAAGTTGAAGTTCCTCAATCAGTTCTGCCAGACACCGTATTTGAAGCCGTAGTCAAAATCCCCTACGACACCAACATACAGCAAGTGCAAGGTGATGGCAGCAAAGGCCCCCTGAACGTGGGTGCCGTATTGATGTTGCCCGAAGGCTTTAAGATTGCCCCAGAAGACAGAATTCCCGAAGAAATGAAGGAAAAAGTCGGGGAACTTTACTTCCAATCCTACAACGAAGACAAAGAAAACATCGTTATCGTTGGCCCTATCTCCGGCGATCAATACCAGGAAATTGTCTTCCCAGTTCTTTCTCCCAACCCAGAAACCGAAAAAGGAGTTTACTTCGGTAAATACTCCATTCATGTCGGCGGAAACCGGGGACGGGGACAAGTTTACCCGACTGGTGAAAAGAGCAACAACGCCGTCTATAACGCTTCTGTAGCTGGTAGAATCACCTCTATTGCCCAAGCAGAAGAAGGCGGCTCCCAAGTCACGATTCAGCCAGCAGAAGGCAATGCCGTTGTTGAGACAATTCCCGCAGGCCCCGATCTAGCCGTTTCCGAAGGGCAAGAAGTCAAAGCAGGCGAAGCTTTAACTAACAATCCTAACGTCGGTGGATTTGGTCAAGTAGACACCGAAATCGTCTTGCAAAGCCCCACCCGCGTCAAGTGGTTGATGGCATTCATCTTCGCCATCATGCTGTCTCAAGTCATGCTAGTGCTGAAGAAGAAGCAAGTAGAAAAAGTGCAAGCCGCAGAAATGAATTTCTAGTTTCTGTGCTGAATAATTGCGTGTAGGACAGGCATAATGCCTGTCTTTTTTTTATTGGGCTTCTAGTTCTTGCCAGTTGGCTATTTTTTGGTCGGGTGAGAGTAAAAGAGCGATCGCAACGAGTAGCCGCTAAACTTAGAGAATTAAATATTGACCCAAATCCTCTCTAGAAACACACCAGCGGCTTATGAACGCGCTGACAGCCGAAACTATATAATTCGCTTTCGCTAGTAACATTGGCCAATGCAAAGCCGAGGCGAGCAGAAACATTATCATGTAATTCTGCACGCTTAATCAAATTTGTCAATACTTGGGTTGAACCAATTTCCACCACCCGTTTTACACCTTCTGCTGCTAATTGCAGGGTGATTTCTCGCCAGCGAACCGCACCAGTCATTTGCCGACCCAGACGTTCTTTCAAAACTGTGGCATCAACTGCTGGCAAGGGTTCTACATTCGATAAAACAGGAATTTCGGCTGTCTGAAACTCAATAGAATCTAACGCTTGCTGGAACGCGAAGGCAGCTGTCGCCATGAACGCAGAATGAAAAGCACCAGAAAGCTTCAGGGGAACTACACGCTTCGCCTCTACCTGGGATAACACCAAGGCTACAGCTGCTGGAGATCCAGAGATTACCAATTGGTCTAAATTATCACTAGCTAGTTCTACATTAGGAGTTTGCTGGATTTGTTGTTCCAGAAGAATGCGATCGCATCCGATCAACACAGCCATCATCCCACTCGGAGCCTTATCCATCAACTCGGCGCGGCGCTTAATCAGGCGTAACCCCGATTCAAAATCATACACTCCCGCAGCATACAGCGCGATGTACTCGCCCATACTGTAGCCTGCCACAAAATCGGGTTGGTGTCCCTGCTCCTTCATCAAGTCAGCAAGAATACTCGACACAACATAAATGCAAGGTTGGGTGTAGAAAGTCCGCGATAGCATTGTTTCGTTGCTTTGGCAGACTTCCAAAACCGACCAGCCTAAAATTTCCTCTGCCAGCTTAAACTTGGCTTTAGCAGCAGGTATCTTTACTAAATCCAGCCCCATCCCTATCCTTTGGGAACCCTGACCTGGAAATACCCATGCAGTCTTTATAGCCATTCTTTCCAAAAAGATAAGGGGTTACTTTTTTGTAAAACAATAATGCAGCCTTTCATTCCAGAAGAGAAAACTAAAGGCTAGTTCTTGAATATAAAACTTTTGACAGGTTACAGATTTTTTAAGTTCCGCACTACCCGATCCACTCAAAACAAGAACCTCTGCGTACTTTGCTTTAAAACCTTTCTCCCCTTTCTAGACAGAAGATACCTCTCAAGAGGGTTGGCAATATCCCCAAAACAAGCTGATATTCAAGCTAACACCATCAATGAACGGCATCGCCTAGTAGAGCAACTTCTATGTAACTCAACATCAGTGAGGTGTTTATGAAATCAGTAGTAAGTAGCATTGGCGTTAGCTTGGCAGGATTATACATCATAGGAAGCGTCAGCAGAGAACCCATACTGGAAGTTGCGATCGCTTCCACTCCTAACCCCATCTCCATAGCCCAAGCTGCTAAACCCTCAAAAGTAGAAATCGCCCTTGACGAAAGCAACTTAACTGAGGCGGTGCCGCAAATCGAGACAACTTGGGAAAAGCAATATGAGGATTATTTTCGGGTAGCTTTCCCCGACAAGTCAATAACAGCTAAGGATGTCGCCAATACTTTAGACCGAATCAGCAAGCAAACCGGGGAAAACACTGCCCTGATTTACGTATTTCCCCGCGAACAACAACTAGAACTCGTGTTGATTACTCCAAAAGGTAAACCAATTCACAAGCGAATTCTAGCAGCTAAGCGCGAAGTTTTACTGAAAACAGTTAAAGACTTCCGAAAGAATATTGTCAATCACTCAATCCAAGGTAGTAAAGACTATTTTCCAGCAGCCCGGCGGCTTCATCAGTGGATTATTGCGCCACTGGAAGCAGACTTAGAAACTAATAACATAGACAGCTTAATTTTTTGCATGGGTGTTGGCTTACGCACTATGCCATTGGCAGCATTTCATGATGGGCAAAAGTTTCTCATAGAAAAATATAGCATTGGACGCATCCCTGCTTTCAAACTGACAGATACCAGATACGCTGATATCAAAAATTCCCCAGTTTTGGCAATGGGTGCGTCAATATTTAAGGAACAAGAACCATTACCTGCTGTGCCAGTGGAGTTATCTGCTATTACACAAAAGCTGCGGCGGGGTAAATCCTTTCTCAACCAAAAATTTACTCTGAATAATTTGCAGTCGCAACGCGCTTTGCAGCCTTTTAAAATTATTCACCTAGCGACTCATGCTGACTTCCTACCGGGAGTTCCCAGCAACTCCTACGTTCAGTTTTGGAACGAAAAACTGCGGTTGAATCAAATGAAGCACTTAAGCTGGAACAACCCACCAGTAGAACTGTTGGTGTTAAGTGCCTGTAGAACAGCTTTAGGTGATAAAGATGCAGAGTTAGGCTTTGCGGGGTTAGCGGTTAACAGCGGCGTAAAATCAGCTTTAGCTAGTCTGTGGTATGTATCAGATGAAGGAACTTTGGGACTGATGACAGAGTTTTATCGGCATCTGACTACTGCGCCTATTAAAGCAGAAGCGTTGCGGCAAGCCCAGATAGCAATGTTGAAAGGGCAGGTACGCATAGAAAATGGTCAGTTGCACTCTCCGAGAGGAAATATATCTCTACCGCCAGAACTGGCAGGACTTGGGAATCAAAATTTATCGCATCCCTACTATTGGGCAGCTTTTACAATAGTTGGTAGCCCGTGGTAAGAAAGGCAATCAGATAAGTAGGTTGGTTTTCGGTTTATTTTATTACCTCACTTAAACCTACTTGATATTCTTCTTTATTCAGAGCATACATAACCACTTTTTGCTCCGATGTTTTTATATTTGGAAGTTGACTTTCTTTAAAAATAAAGTCTTTTTCAAACTTTAAACCAACCTTTTCCATGACTTTTATGGATGTTTTATTATCTGCTAATGCTCAAGCAGCCACTCTGTTGACCACCATTGGGCAAAACCATTTAACACCAATTCTTGAGATACTTCAGTTGCGTAGCCTTTACCCCAAGTAGATTTAAGCAACCGATTACCAAGTGCAATTTCATCCATTAATGAAGCGTATAACTTCAGGATTGCTATTTAATTCAAATAAATTGCCAGCATCATTTTCATTAAACTGACGTAAAATTAATCTTTTCGTTTCAAGAATATTTTTCATAACCTACCTCTATAACTAAAAAATAAGATTTAAAAAAGATCATGCTTTTTATTGGTTTGCAACGTTCTATGGAGAAATACTGCACGCTCAGACAAGTTGATATAAATTGGAGATAGCCTTAGTTGAGGGATAGAGATGACAACAACAGTCTCGCTGGAAGAATATATCCCAATCCAGATTGAGTATCCAGATGAGGACGGTAAGCCGATGGCGGAAGGTGATGTGCAGTGTAATTACTTAATTTATGCTCGGAGTGCGCTGCGAATTTATTTTCAAAATCGTCCTGATGTATACGTCGCTGGCAATTTATTTATTTACTATGAAAAAGGTAATCCGGAGTCAGTTGTTGCACCGGACACATTTGTCGTCTTTGGAGTAGAAAACAAGGAACGCCGTACTTTCAAAACTTGGGAAGAAAACAATAAAACGCCTGATTTCGTGTTGGAGATAACTTCAAAAACTACCCGCGCCAAAGATCAAGGTGCAAAAAAAGGAATTTACGCTTTTTTGGGAGTAAGTGAGTATTATCAATACGATCCTACAGGGGATTATCTCAATCCCCAAATCCAGGGTTTACGCTTAGTTGAAGGTAATTATTTGCCAGTAGCAACAACAACTTTACCGGATGGAACAGTGTCGTTAACCAGTGAAGTTTTGAAGCTGGAGTTGCGGCTGGAATCTGGAGAACTACACTTTTACGAGCCAGCAACAGATAAAAAACTCCTTACCCATAATGAGGAAGCAGCAGCACGACAGCAAGCAGAAGATGCACGACAACAAGCAGAAGATGCACGACAACAAGCAGAAGATGCACGACAGCAAGCAGAAGATGCACGACAGCAAGCAGAGGAAAAAGCCCAGCGATTAGCCGCTAAACTCAGAGAGTTAAATATTGATCCAGACACTCTCTAAAAATAAAGTGGGCTTGCCAAATCTAATAAAAAAGCCCCCCGGAATTCGGGGGGTTGCAGGGTGGTTTCATGTTAGCCAGAGAAAAACCTGGTGAACCTGATTGGCAAGATCGCGGATACAATCGGGAACAGTGCGACAGCCTAAACGACGGGCTAAAGTAATCAGAAAC